>DAOUTT010000303.1 GCA_030668545.1 Anaerolineales bacterium
ACCGGGCAATGAACTGTATGGTGATTTCGACACGACATTAACCTACGACAATGTATGCCTGATATCCTCGTCGATTACCATACCTACACCTACGAATACGCCGACAGCAACCAACACACCGACACCGACACCGACACCGACCATCACCAATACACCACCACCCACCAGCACGCCAACAATCACACCCACGCCCTCCTGCTCAGGCGTCTCTTTTGGCTCCACGACGTTCCTGACAGACGCCCGTCTCAACCTGGGAATCAACAACACAACCTATCCTGGGTTGCAGATCACGGGTGTCACGGTACTTTGGGGGCCCTTGCAATCCGCATCGGACCTATATGGGTGGAATGAGTTCTTCAATTGGGCTCAATGGAATGGGTCGTATGTCAACTTGGGCGATGATCCAACTTCGACAACATCGATTGGCTTTACCAGTGCTGCGAATCCGAGTAATACTCTCACCGTTGATTGGGGGGGAGTCTTCGCCGGCTCGTTCATGAACGCACCGCTTAACTTGGGTCCGACGAATTTCGGTTTCTCGATCCAGTTCAGTGATCCGGCCTGCAATATTTCAAGAGGAGCCTCACCGGTAACATTCCCAACCCCGACGAACACACCGCTGCCAACGAACACACCAACGGCGACGGATACGCCAACGGAGACGCCAATTCCTACGATCACACCATCACCGACGGTTACAAATACACCGCTGCCGACGACTCCGGCTCCGACTTCAACGTCGACGTACACGCCGACTATTGAACCAACGCCACCTTTCGGCTAATCCAGAAGATTTGTCAACGACCCCGCGAAGCGGGGTCGTTGTTTTAACTCTTCTTGCTCCGGTTTCTCAACTGGCATACAATCCCTTCTGATGGTCGATAATAACCGCCTACCTGAGCTAAACAGTCGGCATTGGCCGGTACTTCTGGTGATTATTACCGCCTTTTATATCCTCTGGATTGCGTTAGCTCCGGAGACGATGGAAGGCAGTTTATTCCCTACGGTTCTGGTCTTCGGCGTCCGTCTGATTGTTGCCTGGTTTGCGGTCAAAGCGCTTCCACAGATTCGAATTGGACCCGAGCAACGGTCCTGGCGTCTCCTCGCAGTCGCGCTGCTAATCTGGGCTGCCGCGGATGCGCTTGCTGTCCTGTTATGGATTTTACGCGGGCAACCTTTACCTCCGCCGTCATTTCGCGAGCTATTAGTTCTGGCCGGTTATCTGGCTGCCCTTACGGCATTCATTACTTACCCTACAGAGCAACCGGGACGCTTTGGACGGCTGCGGGAAACGCTTGATCTCGCCATCCTGATCATCTCCGTCTTGACGATCTCCTGGTTCATCTTCCTGGGTCCCACATTCCGTGCCCAGACGCTCCTTCCCGGTGAAGCTTTTTGGTTGAGCGTTCTTCCCACTTTAGACCTGATATTGCTCGTTCTAGTATTGCGTTTAAACCTACTTCGTAAGAATCAACAGGAGCGCTGGGTGTTTCCACTCTTGGCGATCGCTTTTATTGTTTTTTTTGTGAGCGATTTAGGAAATGGTCTGCTGCGCGGCGAGGCACGGGTTGGGATGCCGAGCTTTGTCGAGGCGGGTTGGATGGTGGGAACGGTGCTTATTGGCATTACATATCAGATCTTGCAAGGCCGATATCCGTATCAGCGTCAGGAGGAATCCGGTCGGAGGGAGTGGCGGCTGCGGATAGAACTCCTTTTACCTGTCGCCTTCACCTATGCTGTCGTTGGCTATATCCTTTTTGATTGGTGGTACGCCGGAGTTCTGGATTGGGTAAGTATCAGCGCAGCAGGAATCCTGATCCTGCTCATGTTCGCTCGCCAGGGCGTTATTACCGGTCAGCAGGAGATGGCTCAGTTCGCAGCGCTTATAAATGCGACATCAGACCTGGCTTTCATTTGCACACCGGGGGGTGAAATACAGCTCTCTAATCCAGCACTGCGAGAGGCGATAGGCGATGAAAAAGCTCAGAATGTGAATTTGTTCTTCCACATCGAAGGCGATGAGCCGGTGTCGTTTGACACGATTCTCGAGCGTGCTCTCGATGGGGGTTGGAGCGGGGAGGTTGCTATCGGTGGAGAGGAGGGCAACAGGTTTCCAGTGAACCTTTCACTCAACCCGATAAAGGCTGCCCGCGGCCAGAGTGCCTTGCTGGCAGGTACAGCTTACGATCTGACGATGATTCGCGAGCGTGAGACCGACCTGCGAAATGCTATGGAGCAAATTGCTCGTGCCCGAAACGACCTTGCCAGATTGAACGCTGAACTGGAGGATAAGGTCGAGGGGAGAACTCGGGAATTAGAGAACACAGTCGCAGATCTTGAGAGATTAAATGAGGAGTTGAAAACGCTCGATAACCTCAAATCGGAATTCGTCGCCCTCGTATCCCATGAACTGAGGGCGCCGCTGACGAATATACGCGGCGGGATAGAGCTTGTTCTCAAGAGCCGTTCAAAACTAGGGAAGAAGTCGAGTCAATCTCTGCAGCTCGTTCAAGATGAGACAGAGCGCCTTTCTCTATTTGTTGAAACTATCCTGGATTTATCGGCATTAGAAGCTGGGAGATTTCATCTATCGCTCTCGCCGCTCTCGATTTCCGAGATTCTTGAGAGGACGATTGCACGCTTTCCCGCGCGCACCGTCAGATCTCGAGTTAAAACGAAAATCAAGAAGAACATGGCTCTGGTGATCGCGGATGCGCGCGCACTCGATAGTGTCTTCTTCCACTTACTGGACAACGCGGCGAAATATGCACCATCAGGTGACATCATTATCGAAGCTCATGAGGAACCGGAGAGGGTGGTTATAACAGTTGCCGATTCGGGCCCGGGAATCCCCGTAGACCAGCGTGAGCATGTCTTTGAAATGTTCCATCGATTAGATGCGAGTGATGCGCGTGAGGTCTATGGTCACGGATTGGGTTTGCCCATGGTGTCACGATTAGTGGAAGCTATGGGAGGGGGAATACGAGTGGATGAAAAAGCGATGGCGGGAACGTGCCTTGAATTTTGGCTACCGAAAAGTAAGTGAGTGGGGGGAAGGTTTCGTTGTTTCCTGGTTAGGCTCATCGGTTAATGGAAGTAGAGAGCCTTAAGTTTTTCAATCTTTATGAACAACCCTATAATTGGGAATCCATAGTTGGTGAAAGGTTTATTTACTAAGGTTTACCATGACGAATAAAGTGCTTGTCGTCGATGATGATAAAACTCTGCTGCGCTTCGTCTCCGAATACCTAGAGAAA
>DAOUTT010000261.1 GCA_030668545.1 Anaerolineales bacterium
CCCAGCAGCATAATGACGAAGAGGAAAAGCACCATGATCGCCCCAGCGTAGACCGTGATTTGTACAACGGCGATAAAAGCCGCGTTCAGAAGCAGATATAGCGTGGCGACGGTGAGGAAATTGAAAACCAGGAACAACGCTGAATAAACCGCGTTGCGACTCGCAATCATGGCAATGGCAGCCACAACAGCGATCAGCGCCAATCCAAAGAATAGAACCAGATCAATCGTCATTAATCGCATCCATAAGCAAGTTTCTCACGCCGGATCCTTCATCTCTGGGATCGCTCGGTTGTACATCCCGACAGGTACGTTCTGCGGCGTCGGTTTCCCACCTGCGGGAACGGGGACGATTAGCAATTCTTTTGTATAAATCGCATCCCGCCTGTTTGTGAACGAGAGCTCATATTGGTGCTCCAACACAATGGCTTCCGTTGGGCACGCATCCTCGCAGTATCCACAGAAGATACAGCGCAATAGGTTGATTTCATAGGTGCTGGCGTAGCGATCCCCGGGAGAGTAGCGTTCTTCATCGGTGTTCTCCGCCGCTTCCACGAAGATGGCATCCGCTGGACAAGCCGCCGCGCAGAGTGCGCAACCAATGC
This sequence comes from Anaerolineales bacterium, assembly GCA_030668545.1. Taxonomy (GTDB): domain Bacteria; phylum Chloroflexota; class Anaerolineae; order Anaerolineales; family E44-bin32; genus E44-bin32. The sequence continues at coordinate 605 of DAOUTT010000261.1, forward strand.
ACCTCTCTAGTCCATTATCATAACGTTTCAGCACATGCCGACCCTTAAAACGTTCACGGACCGGTCTCTTCACTTCAGGATATTGATAGGTGACTGGCTTCTCGAACATGCTGCGGAAGGTTGTCCACAGGCCGCGCAGCATCTCCAACATACCGAGAAATGCTGCCCACAAGCCGCGCAAGAACCCCATCAAACTCATTCGCTAGCCTCCCACCAGCACAATAATCACACCGGTAATCACCACATTCAACAGACCCAGGGGCAGCATAATCTTCCAACCGAACGCCATCAATTGATCATAACGAAAACGCGGAAAAGTTGCCCTTAGCCAGACAATAAAAAATAGCAAGGCGACGACTTTTATAAAGAGGTAGATTGGACCCAGCAAAGGCCAGCGGTCGAGAAACGGTCCCAGATAGCCGCCGAGGAACATGGTCGCGGCGATGAAACTCACGGCGATCATCTTGCCATACTCAGCCATGAAAAAGAGCGCGAATTTCATGCCTGAATATTCGGCGTGATAACCCGCCACGAGTTCTTGCTCGGCTTCAGGCATGTCAAAAGGCGCGCGGTTAATTTCAGCGACCGCTGCAATTACAAATATCATAAAACCAAGCGGCTGGAGTACGACATACCATAACCGCATCTGCCCTTCGATGATCGCATCAATGCTCATTGATCCAGCCAACATGATGGGACCGACAAAGGCTAAGGCGAGAGCCAACTCGTAGCTCACCATCTGCGCTGTTGAACGCACGCCCCCCATCAATGCGTACTTATTGCCCGAAGCCCATCCCGCGATCACAATGCCGTACACGCCGATGGATGCAACTGCGAGAATATAAAGCACGCCCACGTTGACATTTGAAGCCAACCCCAGTTGGTAACTCCGCCCGAAGAGCGTAACCTCTGGACCGAGCGGTATTACCGCAAGGATGATCAATGCGGGAACCACAGTGATCACGGGGGCTAACAAGAACAGCACTTTATCCGCCTGCGCCGGGATCAGCTCCTCGTTGAAAATCAGTTTTATACCGTCCGCCACTGGTTGAAGAAGACCCCAGGGACCGGCCCGGTTGGGGCCAATTCGCGTCTGCATCCTCGCTAACACGCGCCGTTCGAAGAGCGTTAGGTAGGCGAAGCCACCCAGAATGATCCCGAAGATCACAACAGATTTAATCGCCCACTCAAGTAGTAACGCCAGGCTCATAGGTTTCCTCGTTAAGCCTTAAGTCTCACTTCAACGTATTGCGGCTCAGCAATCGGAACGCCAAGACCACGACCGAGTAATACTACGCCTTCTGGAATCCCTTCTTCAGCAATTGCCTGCAGTTCCTCAATACGTCCATCTATCAGCAGTTCAACCTGGGCACCCTGTATAACACCAATGCTTTTGGCGTCCTTCAGACTCATCCGCAGTAGAGGCGAGGCAAGGCGCGGGTGAAGGTTCTCCGAGGGCATTACGGTAGCACCGCGATCATACAACTCAACAACGGGCACCAGCAGCAATCCTTTCTTACTCTTGAATTCTGGAGGATCACTCCATTGGATTCTAATAGATCCATCTCTCTCGGCTGCGGGTGTGAGCTGCACACCCATACCCTGGCGGTTCTTGAAAGACGTTCCGCCGTAATATAAATCCGCTTCTCCAACAGGCGGCCATTGCTCTTCGCCCTCCGTCAGGCTCTGATAGCTTAACTCAGCGTAGGCCTCGTTCTCATCGGCGATTCGCTGGAATACTCTTGCAGCCGATGAGCTCTCAAGCTCTATGCCTAAACCCGCTGCCAGGGAGGTTATGATGCGCCAATCCGCTTTCGCCTCACCCAGAGCCTTCACAGCTGGGTAGAAGCGCTGCACCCGGCGTTCACCCGAAGTGAACGTGCCCTCGCGTTCTACAAATGATTCAGCGGGAAACACGACATCAGCCAGTTCAGCCGTCGGCGTCATGAACAATTCCTGGACAACAAGGAAACGATCTTCGTTAAATATTTCCGTAAGGTTCGGATTATCCCCAATGGGGTCAACCGCCATGATATACACAGCCTTTGCGTCAGCGAGTGCATTTTCCAGATCACCCTCTGCAGGTCGTAACCCCATATCCCATGCACCCTGCGTATTGCTCTTTGGCCAGACAGCTATCAATCCGTTTTGTGCTCTCCCTACGTTTTTCGTTTCAACGAGTATGGCCGCGCAAGCCTCAGAGAGAGACGTCGATTCAGCGTATGTCAAACCTTCTACACCACAGAAAATCACCAGGTTCTCGGCTTCCGTCAGCGCCTTTGCCGCTGATTTCAGCGGTTCTTCGCCGGCGAATTTCGATAGATCCTTGGCCCCGGTAATTGCTTGAAGCAATCCCAAGCCTGTGAGCGCTGTTTCTTGATAGCGATATCGAACTACATGCTCAGCGTAATCTTCCAAGCGCGTCTTACGAGCATTGGCGACAACCAATGTGGCGCCGCGTTTTGCTGCGCCCATAACCCGCTGCCACCAGATGGGAGCTTCTTCATGCAGATCAGAGGCGATAACAAGAATGGCGTCCCCTGCGCCCAGTGCGCCTAAATCCGTCCCCTGACCGACACCAACCTGCTGGACCAACTCTCCACCTGCTTGTGGATCGGAGAGAATCGCCCGACCGCCTACAGATTTCAACAGCGTGTGGAAGCTGAATAGATCCTCGTTTGAAACCCGCCCACTGGCGAGACCCACAACACCTTCACCCGCTGCTTTCAATCCCTCGGCAGCGTGCTCAAGCGCTTTTTTCCAGCTCGTTTCAATTAGTTTTCCGTCAATTCGAACGAGCGGTTTAGTTAACCGTTCATCGCTGGTTGCGAAGTGGTGCGCAAAGCGCCCCTTATCGCATATCCAGATCTCGTTAATACGTTCATTCTGGCGCGGCATCACACGCTTAATCACTTGCCGCCCGTTCGTGCTCGCCTCCCGGCGAGTGTTCAACATCAAATTACATCCCACCGGGCAATGCGTGCAGATCGAAGCTATAGCACCCATTTCCCAGGATCGTGCACCGAAGCGAAAATCTACAGTCGTGAGCGCACCGACCGGGCAGATGTCTGTTGTATTTCCCGAAAAATAGGAGTCAAAACCAGGGTCAGAGAACGTGACGATCTCGATGTTGCGAGCTCGCTCAGCGAAGGCGATTACCGGATCGCCTGCAACTTCCTCCTGAAAGCGTATACAGCGCGCACACTGGACGCAGCGTTCCCGATCGAGAA
>DAOUTT010000288.1 GCA_030668545.1 Anaerolineales bacterium
AGCAACTCTTCTACGGATCGATGCCGCATCTTTTCCATTTCACGCTCATTAAAAACATCGATGTCAATGCCTTCCAGATAGCCTTCACCACCGGTAGCAATGTCTCGCGCAATAAGCAGGAGATTTTCTTCGGAATATACAAAATGGGCGAGGAGGTCTTTGAGATTCCATGATTCTGGATCGTCAAAGATGGTTTGATCCCACAGGTCTGCTCCTACGGAGTTAAAGATCTCATTGGACTTAGCTAGACCCTTGGTTAATTTTTCAACCAATGCTTCAACGCGAGAATTCTTCATCTTTGTCATCCTTCAAGAAACAACGCTTCAACTGGACCCACGACCAGGACATCGATTTCCACCATTACGGGGATTGATCTAGATGGTTCCTCGATCTGTTTCATAATTTCCTGCCCTCAGCATACGACCCTGTTCAATCATCTCCTTGAGCTCCCCGTCCCCCTTTCCGCCAAGCGCCGTTTCAAGTCTTTGGATTCTATGCGCAGCAGTCCTCAACCGTGGACAGGCAATTTACGAGACGTTCATCCAAATAGGGCGAACATCAACATGATGGTTCCAACGCCCGCTAATAGAACACCGATGATATTGCTGCGCTTTCGGTTTAGTAGATAGAGTAAGCCAAGCAACATTAGAAAAGGACCGCCAATCAGTAATATACGATTGTCCATGTCGACCACCCTCCAATTCTGACTTAGTCACAAGCCTCAGGTGTCAAGACCCGCGGAGAGGACTCAAGAGGCTCTCAGATCACCGGTTCAAATACATGGGAGTACGGAGCGTCGCTGGTATCTCAAGCTATCCCCATCATACAACGAAAGAGCCCCCAACTGCTTGGGGGGCGTGTGGGGACTCTACGAACCTATCGCTCTTGGTAGAACTTCTCCCAAATGCCTGGATAGCTTATTCGTCCCGCATGACAGAATCAACTTTCTCGACCACATCTGGCGAGAATTCATCCATGCCATGGACCTGTTTCGCGTTGCACGCGGCGTCCGCTGACGTAGATCCCGGTGATTTTCTGGGGCAGCGAGCGATAGAAGGCTTTGCTATAAATTAGAAAAGCTCATGCCCAACCATAGGGTGTCTCGCTCTTGTATGCCCTCCATGTGAACAATCCAATTGCGAGGGCAAGAACTACTGTCAACCATATAGGAAAGGGCATCCAGACCTGCATACCCAACATAGCGCTCGTGAACGCGGCAAACATGCAGACCGACGCCATCTTTTTGCGCCGGGTCCTTAGTGATCCAATCTGGGAGGCGCGCTCTCCGTCTATGGGGGTCCCTGCTTCGGAAAATAAGTCATCAATGCGTGGCTGTATCCTAATGTGAACGTAGGATAAGAGCCCAGCCATAAGGAACAGAAGGAGGAATTTGAGACCCAACGCGGGATTAGTAACAAGCAAGCTAATACTCTGACCGCGCAGATTCATCAACACTAAGCCGGAGATCAAAACCGTTCCTTGGAACACGAAGCAGGGAATCGTTCGATTTTTTACGATGTTCTCCACGTACGTATCCGCTCGATCGCCCAAAGGGGGACCAAGCTTGACGCGCTGGTTAACGGCTACCAACGCATAGAAAGGCCACGCCATCAACATCGCCGTGATGATGTGAACGACTCTCAGGAATGAAATCAACTCGATCATTGTTCATCCTCCTTTAGCGGACTTGCTCCCTTGAAGATAACTTTGCGTCAGGCTATTCAACAGTCGTGAGATTGACGAAGGGCAGTGGAATATCCGGATGGTCGGTTTCACCGCCAGGATCCCCTCCAGCTTGTAAGATTCTCAAATCAGACCATCCCCTGACCTGCGCCCTACCTGAGATGCCGGTTTTCCCAGGACCCCGGTAGGGCCGAAACCCCGAAGTGTGAGCGTAGCATTTACGAGGAAATATCCGATTGGAATAACCATCCAAAAGAGCATCGGTTATTCCAATTCGGGATATCTATGAGCAGTACTGTCCGCTTCACAAAAGATAATGATCCTCCTTCAGAACCGCGAGATGCAAAATTGTCTTTATTCGATATTGTAAAATTCACGACTCCCAGAGACTACCAATGGCTCCATTCGTGCAAACCAGTCACCAAAATCTGGGTGTGAGAGAATATCTGACAGGTTCTTTTCCCAAGCGGAGAAATTTTCAATTTCTTCTTCAGTGACCACGGTGAAAAATGAACCGCTTGCATCCGTTAATATTCGCATGTTGATGTGTTCCCCCCATGTTGTAAGCCCTTCTTTGAACAAAGCGACTAACTTTTCTCCTTTACCATATTTTGCCTGGAAAACATCACGTACCAATATCATGAAACCTCCTAATTGGATACTTATTATCTAATATTATAACCCAGGTTGATAGAGGAAGTTACGCGGAAAAGTTATTCAGGGAAATGGAAAACCAAGGCTTTCTAACCCCAGTTATTGGGGGCGCGAAGTTCCCCTTTCCCCTCTGCGCCCCTCGCGCAGCAAGTTTTGATCATTTCCCTTCAAGCTGTTTCACGAAGAACTCTTTGGCAAGCCTCGCTATCAATGAAGCATTCCTTCCCATCGAGTGGTCGGTATCCGGAACGATCGCGAGCTCAGCATTTGGAATGAGCCGATACATCTCAACCGCCTGTTCAACAGGGACAAACTGATCGCGATCTCCAAGGAATATCAGTGTTGGCTGGACGATTTTCTTGAGATCGACCTCGGTATAGGGAGGGGGATTCCTTTGGGCATGAGAGAGTGCCAGGAAGAGCTCCTTCCAGTAGTCTACCCCCTGATCTGAGTGTAGTTCATTCCAATGGTCAACGGCGTCGGGAATATTCTCCGACAATACATCGAAGTCTACTTCTCCTGGGCCTCGTATTCCAATTGACATTCCTCCATCTATGTATTGATCAGACAAATGAATATAAGCACCACCAACTGCAATCGCGGCGGGCAAGTTGGGGTAGCGAATTGCGAGATCAAGAGCAATTTGGCCACCATCGCTCCAGCCAAATACATATGGATGATTGAGCTGCATCTTTGATATGAGATCAGCGATGTCGTCCGCCATTAGCGAGTAGCTAAGTTGCATCGCGGGATTCCTGGTCTTTCCGTGGCCCCTACTGTCAGGTGCAAATACTTTGAAGTTGGATGATAGCTCCTCTATGGCGGCGGAGAAATTATCCAGTGCTGTGCCCATCCCTCCATGGATCATCACTAATGCTGGTCCAACGCCCGATTGCATGACGTGCATTTCAATTCCGTTTACGCGAACGTACTGACTTTCAGTACCGGAGGAAATCTTAGATTCAGTCATATTATGAATTCCTTAGGTTCTTGAAGCGGGCTAACGATTCGCGCATCAGCCGCCGCCGGATTTCGCAGTGAGGCCAAACTTGAACTGAAACGCCGCAAAAGCACAAACAGGCAACAAAAAGACCCTCGATCTGGCGGTCGGCTGCATGCGCTGGTTAGGCAGCACCTTCTC
>DAOUTT010000307.1 GCA_030668545.1 Anaerolineales bacterium
AACGCTGCCCATGCAGGTCCGCTTACCGAAAAGGACGTGGTTCTTATTACATACGGCGATCAAGTCCTGCGCAGCGGCCAGCTGCCGCTGCAAACGCTGAGTTCCTTTCTTCAAACCCATCTAAAAGGGATTGTCAGCAGCGCACATATCCTGCCCTTCTTTCCCTATTCTTCCGACGATGGTTTCTCCGTAATTGACTACCGCCTGGTGAATCCGGTCATCGGCAGCTGGGAAGACATCACAGAGATTGCATCCGAGTTCCGTTTGATGGTAGACGCTGTAGTCAACCACACCTCAGTGAAAAGTGATTGGTTTCAAGGTTTCTTAAGCGGCGACCCTCATTATAAAAATCACTTCATATCCGTCGATCCGGAAGCGGATTTATCAATGGTTGTGCGGCCGCGCGACTTGCCTCTGCTCACACCTTTCGACACCCATCGTGGCAAACTGCATATCTGGACAACCTTCAGCGCCGATCAGGTCGATTTGAATTATGGAAACCCAGAAGTTCTCCTGGATATTATCGACCTGCTTCTTTTTTATATTCGCCAGGGGACCCAATTGATCCGTCTAGATGCCATAGCCTTTCTATGGAAGGAAATCGGTTCTGCGTCCATTCACCTTCCGCAGACCCATGCCATCATCCAATTAATGCGCACGATCGTGGATGCCATCGCACCATGGGTCTATTTAATCACGGAGACAAACGTCCCTCATCGTGAGAATGTCTCTTACTTTGGTGACGGAAACAATGAAGCGCACCTCGTCTACCAGTTCGCCTTGCCCCCCCTTGTACTGCACACCCTAATAACCGGTGATGCTGCAAGCCTGACAGCTTGGGCCTCTGAGCTTGAAACTCCTTCCCGAAACACAACTTTCTTCAACTTCCTCGCTTCCCATGACGGTATCGGCCTGCGACCAGCTCAAGACTACCTCTCTAGCAAGGACATAGACCATCTCGTCGAGTGGACGGAAGAATGTAAGGGTGGCGTGTCTTATCGTCGTGTAGGAGAAGTCGAAAGAACTCCATACGAACTCAACATCACGTATTTCGACGCGCTGAGGGATCCAGACAGCGCCGACACCCCTTCCCCAAAATGGATTGCCCGCTTCATCTGCTCTCAAGCCATCATGCTATCGATGGCCGGGATCCCGGGGATTTACTTCCACAGCTTGTTCGGATCAAGAAATGACCTGCTGGGCATCGAAGCAACCGGTCGATTGCGGTCGATCAATCGTGAAAAATTTCAAGCAGACGATCTCGCTCAAAAACTCTCCGACCCGATAAACACAACATCTCAGATTTATCACGCGTACCACCGATTGTTGATGGCCAGAAAACGCCACCCCGCCTTTAATCCTTATGCCCCTCAACGCGTACTCAATCTACACCCCGGTATATTCGCCCTTCTGCGCACAGACCTTGATGGACTCAGGCGGGTGATCTGTTTACATGAGGTTGCTGGCAAGACGACCACATTGAATGTAAATATTCACGAGTCAACCACCGCACAAGCCATCGATATTCTAAGTGCCGAGGAACTTGACCTCCGCTCATGTGAACTTGAACCTTATCAGGTTCGCTGGATCACTCTCGATGAATAAACGATACTATGGGACCTATTTGAGCTACAATCTAAACTCGTTGATAACTCACCGCAGTCACTAAGAACAGAGGACGTCCGTAATGAGGCCAGTGCGCTAATATTTCGTCTTATGACATCAAACACCTTCATCTCGGAGAGGCTATGAACACCACACCCAGTCGAATCGGCTTCATATCGACCCGTTTTTCAGGCACCGATGGCGTCTCACTCGAGACTGAGAAGTGGGCTACGGTATTTAAACAGATGGGGCATGAGTGCTTTTATTTCAGCGGTGAGTCAGATCGACCGCAGGAATCCGCCGTCGTCGTCCCCGAAGCGCATTTTAACCACCCCGATATTGAAGCTATTAATCGCGATCTCTTCGACGATATTAGCCGCTCGTCGAAAACTTCTGGGCTCATCCAAGCCATCCGCTTCCATTTGAAGCAGCACCTGTACCAGTTCCTGAGAACCTTCGACATCAATCTTCTGGTCATTGAGAACGCATTCGCAATCCCAATGAACGTGCCCCTCGGCCTGGCACTGAGCGAGCTCATCGCCGAGACAAACATCCCGACGATCGCACATCATCACGACTTCGCCTGGGAGCGCAATCGCTTTGCTGTCAACGCCGCCGGTGACTACCTCCGCTCATCTTTCCCACCGATCCTGCCTTCGATTCATCATGTTGTGATCAATTCCTTCGCCGCACAGCAGCTAGCCCTGCGAACAGGCGCCCGCTCATTGCTCATCCCCAATGTTATGGACTTCGATAACCCGCCGCCTCCTGCCGACGAGTACGCACTCGATCTGCGCGAGTCCTTAGGAATAGGGCCGGAACAACACTTTCTCCTCCAGCCAACGCGCATCGTCCCGCGCAAGCGTATAGAACTCGCTATCGAGCTGACACGAAGGGTCGATTCCGATAGCGTGCTTGTGATCACACATCAATCCGGGGATGAGGGTTCAGCATACGAACAACGGGTGCGTGAGTATGCCGATCTATTGGACATCCGCGTCATTTTCGGATCAGAGACTGTCAACCATCACCGAGGCGAAACAGATGATGGCCGCAAGATATATTCGCTCGCAGACACCTACCAGCAAGCCGATTTAGTCACATATCCATCGACGATTGAGGGTTTCGGGAACGCTTTCCTGGAGACCCTCTACTACAGCCGTCCGCTTGTGATCAGCAACTACGCCATCTTTAAGACCGATATCCAACCGAAAGGGTTTCGTGTAATCGGTTTCGATGACTTCATTGAAGACGAAACTGTACAGCAAGCTATGGAAATCCTCGAGGATCCATCGATCGGGGAAGAAATGGCGGAGCATAACTATCAGATCGCTCGCCGTCATTACTCCTATCGCATACTTGAAACCAGTTTGGCCACCATCTTGAGCCAATGCATGGGATCCTGATTGTAGATTTTCAACCTCAACATCATAAACCTTGGAGTTAATCCTACTCGTGACGCAACAACCACAACCCCACGAACGTTCGCTTTTTCAGACGGTCTTTCTCTCGCCCGAAGAACCTCGCCTGCGAGCGGGTTGGCGCCTGCTTCTACACGCGC
>DAOUTT010000034.1 GCA_030668545.1 Anaerolineales bacterium
ATTCTCTTGCACGTGAGCTGGGTTCGAGCCCGGCAGAAGTTGAGAAGTTGCTTGCTAGCGCGGGGATTCATCCGAAGAGCAGAGCTCAAGAACTTTCAATCCAGGATTGGGAAAAGATCGCTCGGATTGCTACCGAGTAAGATCAATTGCGGAGTTGATTTATTGTGGGGATGGCTTGTGTTGATCTGGTGAAAGCTGACGGTGGGTCATGAGCACTTGCCAAACGCGGAAGGCCGCTTCAATCTGAATTCGGAAGGACATCTTCGATTGCCCGATCTGTCTGTCCTCAAAATATATTGGGCTTTCAATGAATTGATATCCCAAGCGTTGTGCAACATAGGCCATCTCAACCTGAAAAACATATCCGTTTGATCGAATGCGGTCCAGGGGCATTCCCAGCAAGGTTTCGCGTCTCCATATGCGGAACCCTCCCGTCGTGTCCTGGACTGTCATCCTGAGGATCGTGCGCGCATAATAATTACCAAACCACGATAAGAGTAATCGACCCACACCCCAGTCCTCGTCTAATTTTCCGCCTTCAACATAACGGGATCCGAGAACGGCATCATGACCTTCCAAAAGATCCATGAAAATGGGGAGGTAAGCCGGGGAGTGGGAGAAGTCGGCGTCCATCTGCCCGATTGCTTCAGCACCGGATTGAAGCGCGTGTTTAAAGCCGGTGATATATGCAGTCCCCAAGCCAAGTTTACCGGATCTATGGATAACAGAAATCCGTTCTGGTTTGTTATGCGATAAGTCATCCGCGATTTCCCCGGTCCCATCGGGAGATGCATCATCAATGACCAGGATTTTCAGATCGGGTATGGGTAATGACCATAGTGCGGCTGCAAGAGCCGGAAGGTTTTCAGCTTCGTTATAGGTCGGAATAACGACCGTAAGTTGTCTCATGTGTTTGGACTATTCAAAGATGAGTGTGCGTGGTTTATTTCAATCAGATTTCCTGTGCACGAATGAGTCGCACCAATATTACCGCTGGTTTGACCCCAGCGTGGACACTGTTTACTCCACTGGTTCCTCAGTGATGGAAAATGTACAGGCATCTCCTCCAGCAGCGGAACATTCCTTTTCAGTGACTTCAAAGCTCTTGTCTGAACTCAGCCATTGCAAACTGCCTTCAAGTAAGCCCACAAATCCCTGACACGTTGGTGAAGAGCTCTCTCGTCCCCAGCAAACCGGGCAATTCTGGACGCGGAAAAGAATGGTGTTATTTTCCTCTTGAACCTCGCACTCGAGGTCGCTCGCGGCCGAGAGTACTTCTGCAAAGATTGTTAACCCTTCCTTGTTTCTCGCCTGAGCGGGGAGGGAGTCGAAATCCGCAGCTTGTTGATTTTCAAGAGCACTATGCTGTTTCCAGGTGAGATCGAAGGTAGCTTTGGAGGCCCGACGAGCCAGGGCATGACTGCCTTTGGAACCATAAATCTCATCGAGCGCCGCGTTCAGAGAAGAGACTTCAGAAAGATCAACATCACGTTCGAAGTTTTCTGCGGGGTAGGTATCAATCCACACTTGAAGACCTGCTATTCGAAGTAAGGCATTCAAGCCATTCTTGCCGAGAACATCTTCCAACTCAAGAAGGAAGGCGCGGGTTGGGTGGTTCGGATAGGTCTTAAGACTTTTCTCAATCGAAATCACAGAATAGGAATTCCTTTAGACAAGCTCGGAGAGATCTTGCGTCACTCGGCGCATATCGAGGAATAATAAACCTAACTTCGCTTGTTTACGTGCAAGGACAGTTAGTACAGCTTCATCTCCGACGGCCATCAGGATCATAAAGCCGTTTTCCCCTCGAATGTAAACTTGGTCTAAGTTCCCACGACCAAGCTCGCCTGAGATGCGTTCACCCAATGAGAGCATGGCTGCCGACATGGCAGCTACCCGATCTCCTTCGATGCTTTCGGGAAGGGCAGATGCAATCGTTAAGCCATCGACGCTAATAACCGCAGAAGCTTCGACATCGGGGGAAGATGCTTGCAGGTCCCTTAAGCGTTCGCTCATTTTATCGGTGCGGGAAATTGCCAAGCTTCATCTCCAGTCTGACGATCAGATTAGGACATTAATTGAGAGCGGCGGTACTGTAGCACAGTGGAAGATATCGTGTCAAGCCATCCAATCTCCTATGTGGCCTAACCTTGAAATTTTACCTGACCAGATGCTGCGAAGTTCATGCCCACGACATCCTTATAATGCGAGGATGACCGCAGTATTAAGGGGAATATTACCCATTCAGCGTGCACACGCGATGAGCAAATCCTCAACCTATATTGTATTTTCCTGTGCGATCGTTTGGGCTGGTGTGTAAGGCACAATCCAATAGCCATCATCGTCGCCGGTAGTTTGTTGTTCTTTCCTTATCCCAAAGTCCGGGGCGTCCCTAATGTGGCTGAAAGGGGTCATTCCTCCGTCACTGGAGTGGAAGGTTCTTCTTCGCTGGTTGATAGCTTACCTGGGATTAACCAAATTCCCAGAAACGCGGCGATGCTGAGCGTGATGATTACAACCCCGGCGGCGCCGCTGACGACTGACAATACGGGTTGAAGATTTGTTGGAGTGAGATCTTCTTGGATAAGGATAATCACGCCCACACCAAGAGCAGATATGTTCCACAAGCTATGAAGGAAAACAGCGCCGAAGTAATAACGAAGCGCTTCGCTCCAGCGACCACTTTCTCGGGCGCGAGCGATCCCCAGGCTCGTTAATGCCGTCGTGATCATATGCATCATGGTCGCTCCAGCACGAGCGATCATCACCGGAACCCAGGTAACCCCCGGTTGTCCTAGGAAGAAAGCCTCAAATAGGCCATATCCAGCACCGGCGATGGCGCCCCCAATGAAGGCTTGATGTTGGGTAAAACCGCGTCGAATTACAGGCCAGACGCCTATGGTCTTTATGGCTTCTTCTACCATAGGCACGAATACAATGAGAAAGGTAGCGATCAGGAATAGTATTAAAGGCTGGTTGGTGAAGTCCTGTACCTGGGATACTAAATATGGCTCAGTCCATTGCTCTGGGCGAGTAAAGTTTTCGATCAACCCCTGGCTATTGATCTCCTGAAGCAACATTACGAAAACGATAATTAGAAGCGGTATTGCGGCTAGAATTTCGACAATGAATGCAACCATCGGGGAAGCCCATAACCCGGCAAGGAAATGCCCCCATGTCCTTTTGGCGCTGATCGGTGATCCCTTTCGTAAGAGGATCGCGAGCGCAAATACAACAGGTATGGTTGCCGCGGAGATGTGAGCCAGGGGGCCGAGAACGGAAGGAAGAACACCCCGATTGAAAGCCAGGTAACCTAAGCCCAGAGCGATTGGGAAAAGGATACCGATATACATCCACCTGGCGAGAGGTTTGTCCTTTCGCTCTTGGATTTTTCCCTGCATGCCCTGATATCCATAAACTATGCCGGGAATGGTGCACATGCCCATTACCAAGAATGCGGCGGAAATAATCAAAGTTATCCCCGCTGAAGCCGAGTTATCAATAAACCACGTCATTATTCCCAGGAGGGCCATTCCCACAGAAGCTACGATAGCAAGCAGCAAGGCAAGGATGCTTGCTATCAGCAGAAAAACACTCAGTTGATCCCGTTCTCCAGTTGTTGCGTTCATTGAACCCCTATTCTTATTGACTCGATATAAGCTTGCGGCGGTGTTAGGAGTTCTTCCAAGGGATCTCGCACTTCAAGTTTGAGCAGGAGATCTAGTCCCTTTACAACACGACCAAAGATGGTACGGGTCCCATTCAATTCTGGCAAGGGGGAGAGTGTTATGAAGAATTGACTGCCATTTGTGTTCGGTCCTGTACTTGTAAGAGCGGCTATTCCCGATTGGTTAAAGTCCAGATCAGGGTCAATCTCATCGGGAAGAAAGTATCCGGGACCACCAAGACCCGTCCCCGTTGGATCACCTGTTTGTACATATTTTCCGGGAACAACGCCATGAAAGGGATTGCCATTAAACCATCCGTTCTCAGCAAGAAACACGAAGCTATTGACAGCCATTGGGGCGCTCTTCGGGAATAGCTGAAGTACGACCTCGCCAATATTCAGCTGCATATGCACCAGGTAGGAGGCCTCTGGGTCAATGCCCATCTCCGGAGGACTCTCGTGCATTCGATATGAAAGAAGTTCGAGCCGCAGGGCTGCCTCAAGGTTCAATTGAGTTGGGTTCAAGCGGAACCAATCATTGTTCAAGAAAATGAAAGGTGTTCCATTGATGCCTGCATCGTAGGCGCTGATAAATAATTCTTTCATCGACTCTTCGAAGCGTCCGCTGCGCAAGTCTTCTTCGAACTGTTGATGATCGAGGTCAAGATCTTTAGTGGCGACAAGAAGCCATTCGAGAAAATTCTCCGGATCGAGATCTTTCCACTCAGCGTAATCGCTGTTGAGCAGGGAATATAGGGTCCAGAACTGACCTTGCTGTCCCGCGGATTCTGCTGCCTGGCCAGCAAGCGATGCCTTGTCGTGGACAGTTAGGAGAGGGTATTGCCGGTAGATAATACGCAGATCTTCCGGGTAAATGGTTGCAAGCTCGAGGATCACTGCGGCGAGATCCACGCAGTATGGAGATTGAAAATCGCAATACACAAGCAGCGTTGCGGGAGCTGTATCAGAGCCCCTACTCCAATCATCATTAGTGATTGGGGTGATGGGTATCAAAGTGGGTGTTGGGTTTATCGGGGACGGAGTTGGGCTGGGTGGCGGAGATGTGCTCGTAGGTCCAAGCTTGGCAGCGCTAATTATGGGTTCAATTGTTTGAGGCGCGGATGGTTGTGAAAATGGAGAGCATGCAGATAAGCAAAGCAGCATGATGCCGCATAAGGTCCAAATGTGTCGTAAGAACCATCGGTCTTTCCGAACCATCGGTTGTCCTTTGCTCCCAAACTTACAACGCAAGTGGTCCAAACAAGCCCTCTCACGAGTTACCAGCCCCTAACTGTAATTCCACTCCCGCGAGAATGCCAATCTGAGGAGTGAAGGAGCATACTGATTATTCTAACCGACTCTCAAATGAGCGTCTCCTGAAATGATAGTACTCCCGACCTTGCGGAAGGCAATCTGAGGCGATCCTTGTCGTGTGGTAGTCGACGCGGTATCCTTTTAGTCTTCGGGGGTGGTTGGGTCCCGGTGGGCTCCCCGGTCTTCAAAACCGGTGGCGGGCCGCACAGCGGGCCGCGGTGGGTTCGACTCCCATCCACTCCCGCCTTTCCATTTGTTGAGGTGTGTATGCTCCCGGATGACATTAGATCACCAAATGATCTAGCCGATAAGCTGCTCCCGCTTGTGCGTCAGGTAATGTCGATCACAGACATCACCGAGGGAGATCAGAAGCAGCTTTTTGCTATTCGCTTCCGCGGCACTTTGATTTCCGATTCGCAGCTCGCATTCGAAAAACTCGATCCCGCTTTCAAGCAGGCGGGGACCACATTGCTTTTCCGTGAAGAGAATGATGGACATGAGATATTGGGAATGCCAGGGGTGATCCAGCCTCAAGCTTCCAATCCTTTCGTCAATGTCATTCTTTTTCTGCTCACGCTGGTAAGTATGCTGATGGCCGGCGCAATGTATGGCATGGAAGCTCCTGCAGATACCAGCATATTGGGAATCTTACAAGCTATCCTACAAAACCTACCCAACGGAATCACGTTCGCAGCGAGCTTGTTGGGGATTTTGATGGCGCATGAATTCGGGCATTACTTCGCGGCGCGCTTCCACAGGATTGCGGTTTCGCTGCCTTATTTTCTCCCATTTCCGCTCAGTTTGTTTGGTACGCTAGGTGCATTCATACGTTTGAAGGAGCCGCCTAAGAATCGCCGCGTCCTTTTGGACATAGGCCTTTCAGGCCCCATCGCTGGATTGATCGTCGCCATCCCGGTGTTGCTGATAGGGCTTTACCTATCGGATTTAGGCCGTCTGCCGTTGAATGCTATGACGGCTCAGGGTTCTGTCCTCGAGGGAAATTCACTGCTGTACCTCGCCATGAAATACATTGTTACAGGGGAGTTCCTGCCAAAACCGCTCCATTATGCAGGTCTAAGTCCATTTATCTATTGGGTCCGCTACTTTTTCATCGGTTTGCCTATGCCCTACGGGGGCACCGATGTGTTATTACACCCGCTGGCGTGGGCTGGTTGGGCTGGATTGCTCGTTACGATGCTCAACCTCATCCCTGCCGGACAACTCGATGGTGGTCATGCAATCTATGTCTTACTGGGAAAGGCAACTAAAAGACTTTGGCCCTTCATCATCGGGTTGTTATTGCTGCTGGGAACCGTATGGCCGGGGTGGTACATCTGGGCTGGGTTAGTTTTCCTGATGGGGCGTACCTATGCCCGCCCGCGGGATGAGATCACGCCTCTCGATCCCCAACGGAAGTGGCTCGCGATTTTCGGCTTGGTCCTTTTTGTCCTTGTTTTTATCCCCGTTCCGTTGCGGACGTTCTAAACTGCTCATTTGATAACCGAAACCCGCTAGGGCAATGCTTGCCCTCAGCCGACTGGGCATATGCACCCCCGTAGAGACGCAACATGCTGCGTCTCTACATTGCTTCCGGTCTCAAAGCGCAGCCTGCGCTTTGAGATTTGCGTGTATGAATGTATTGACCGACCATTGTAGATAGGGTGAATCTCTTTTTCCTTTCTTCCCCCTAAATCCCCCAAAGCCCCCTCCGCTCTGCTTCGGGGATGCACGCGAGGGGACTGTGGGGGACTCCACTCCCCTTGGATCAGACAGAATATGTTAAAAACCTCGGTTTGATTTGTCAGGTTAGCACGATTGTTCCAACGCTTCAAGCGTTGGGGAGCAAGTGGCGCAAGTTTCTTCTTATGAATCGCGGTGACCGAGCTACGTGTCAGCGAGGAGAACCACAAAAATAAAAGGGGCTGTCCTATTAGAACAGCCCCCTTCATATTATTGTCTGGAGTGCTAAGGGATCGAATTGCCAGGTTACACACAACCCCTAGCCACAGATGGTTTTGCCTCATCCAGTTGAGGGGAGTAAAAGCTTATCCCTGCATTTCCTCGGCGCCGAAGGCTGCTTTCGTTCCCGGCAGCAGGCCGTAGATCAGGATGAGCGCGTTCAGGAAGAGCGCAACCGAGATCGCCTCCCAGGGTGTCCCACCGATGACCGAGAACAGATCGAGGATGATATTCAACGTCGCCATGACGACGACGAAGAGCCAGCCCTGGACGTCCACGGCCCACAGCATGCGGGCAACCCAGAGCCAGATAGCGGCCATGATGCCCCATAGAATTGCTCCGAACATGTTAAAGGTAAAGAACTTAAACAGTCCGAGCGGGCCGGTGACCGGCCATAAGTGCAGCATCTGCAGCGTATAAATGATAGCAACTACCGCAGCAAATCCAGCCAGGATTGCCAGCAGTGTCACCCCTACCGGTCGTTTCTTTTCCATTTTAATATCTCCTTATTACGAAATCGGATGTGGAAGTCGCCTTCCCGCATAGGCAAACACCCGCTATTGTAGAAAGTTTCGAGTCTGACCTTCTTATTGCTATTTGTTTTGACCTCCATCCAATGGTTCAGAGATGCGGTTGACATTCTCCTTGTCCATCTTGATGTTCACATCGTAGGTTGTGAAAGGCATCTCGATGCCAGCCCCTTCGAGTGCGGTATAGAGCACTTGGTTAACCTTATCAAACATCCGGCGAGTGTCGACGTAGGAATCGATCCACCAGCGCACTCTGAAAGTCATCGTCGTCTCGCCAAACTCCAGGAACAATGCATCAACGGGTTTATCTTCGAGAACATTATCGATTTTTTCCACGGCCTCAACGATAACACGCCGGATTTCATCGATGTCCTGTCCATAGCCTATTCCTAGTTCAATCTGCACTCTGTATCTCGAATCGGGGAAGGTGTAGTTCACCACAGCGGAACTCCCGATTGTTGAGTTGGGAATAATCACGAGCCGGTTGTCGCGCGTGAGGATCTTCGTCGAGCGCATCCCAATTTCGACCACATCTCCCCAAGTATCTACCTCTTCGACCTGGATACGATCGCCGACACGGAAGGGTTGATCGATCAGGATGATAATCCCGCTGATGAAGTCTGCGATCGTATCCTGAGCGGCGAGGGATAGCGCCAAACCACCGAGACCTAAAACAGCTGTGACTGCCGTAATGCTGATTCCGAAAAACTCGAGCAAGATAGTTATGTAGATAAATACAACGAAGAACTTCACCACCCATCCGACCAATTGCATCAAGGTATTGACCTGATTGGGATCTATCCGCTGAGAAAGGCGGTCTTGAAGGTGATTCAAAGCAAAGCCGACCAACTTCCAAGTGACGAAGAAGGAGGTCGCAAGATACAACAGAAAGGAAATGTCACGGATCTTCGTTTTAACGACGACATCAAGAAACTGCAGCCGAAGCAGGGCGAACTCGACAGCAAATATGGTGATGAACCAGCGGATTTGATCTTTCATAGCTGTCAGGAAGCGGTCATCAAGATCTGTTGCCGTGCGTTCAACAACCCTTCGCAGTAATGATTGGATGAGCCACTTACCCACCCTGTAGAGGAAAAGAGCGAGTATGATCGAGAGGGCGAAGTTGATCCAATCTGCGGAAGATAGCCCCAGGAAATTAAAATCTTCGATTCCCACGGATTCGGTAAAACTTTCAACAGCATCCTCAACAGCACCTGGCATAATTGTAGACACGGGGGTTCGGGTCGGTATGAATTCAACGACATCCTCACCAGACCCGGCACCCGTGCCATCGCTGGGTGCATCCGTGCTGATTGCATCGATGGTCTCCGATGTCCCCGAAGTCGCATTGATGGTCGCCGCGGGTGACGGCTCTACCGGTTGCTCGGAACCACTGCACGCTGCCAGAAAGACGACTCCTGTAGCGAGCAGGATAACAACCGTCATGATGGTCGATTTTATTTTCACGATCAACCTCCTATGAATAATGCCGACACGGTGTGAAGTACACGATTTGCCGGGTGGCATTATCTCCTTTCAACAAGTGTATGTCTTCAATTCTATTCGTCCGTCAAGACATGGCAACAATCTAGGGTAGCTAATCTGGACCTTAAACGCCGGGCCTGTCAACACAGAATTTAAGTAATGAGAGGCTCAAATTCGAGATCCAGATTCCGACTCGCTCCCGACCCACATGAAAAAAAGCGTAATCTCACTTACGAATTATTCAAAGCCCATCTTGAATACTTACATGGAGAAAATGGTTTGTAAAAAAACTAACTGACCTTCAAGACTTGAACTGCTGGGTAAGCTCATGCACGAAGAATAAGGCTTTCGAGGGTTCCGAGAAACGGTCAGGAAACGCTTGGCAGACCTGTTGGGCGATGCGTTCCACTGAAGTTTCGCCATCCAATTTCTCCAGAATGAATACTGCGATCTCACCGTCTGAGCTCAACCCTGGCTGCTCGTTCGAAATGTGTGCTGCAATCAGCTTGTTCTCATGTGTTTTTGCAATCGTTGTGGACTGTTCGAAATCCGCCTTGATGACATCGGGATCATCCTGCGATTGAACGCACGTGTGCCAGCGCCATTCATATTCGTCACCTATTAGCTCCGCGTGAAGCGATAGGTTGACCGTGTCTCCCGCGGTGATCGATATGGGTTCGAGCAATGGAAAAAAGCCTCGACCGTAGACTTCTGAGATCTTCTCGACATCTGGTCCGTTCGAGAATCCAATATCAGGAATCAATTCAGTATCAAACCAGACAAGCCAACCGTATGCTTTCCCGTCTCTGTTGGCGCGCTGCACGATGCCGGAATTGCTCACATTGGGATCCTTAATAGAGAAGTAATCCAAAGTTGTCCATATATGGGGTTCGGTGAGCAAATGGCGCGCTCGAATTCGATCGGGCACTGCATTACTCCATGAATTGAGTGTGGTCCGCTTGATGGGTTCCATCGAGAGCGCGTAGGGTTTGCTCCACGGGTTGATCATTTCCTTATAAGCAGCACGGGAATCTACCAATGCTGTCCACACCACATCGCGACCGGGAATCAAGGACCCTCCTTTGGCGAGGTGGCGCTCCCGTGCATCAACAATCGTGGGGATATGTTTGCCGTACAAGGGTAATGATCCGCGCATATCGGATATGATGATATTTGCCCGTTCTGGCAGCGTCACATTGGTCGAGAGGTCCTGATAAAAATCGATACGATCAGCGAAGCCATTGACGCTGGCCACTTCCCTCGCCAGATGCACGACATCATTTGGCTCAATCGCATACACTTTCCTGGCGCCAAATTTGGCCGCTAAAAGCGCATGGATGCCAGGACCCGTGCCTATGTCCAGGACCACCGAATCAGGTTTAATTACCGCTTTCAATGCAAGGGCATAGGCGTCCATGCGCACGCGGTCGGCCATCATGTCAGCGTAATCGGTTAAATCATACACAGGCGCTTATCCTGGTTTGTTAAAATGGCGCAACTCCGAGAGAGACTATGTCCAAACTCTCCCTGAAAGCTGCGCCATAATTCAATGTTTTACCGGTCATCTATCGTTATAGGTGAAGTAATTCCTTCTTCTTGGCTTCGAACTCTTCGTCGGTGATAACGCCCTGCTTGTTCAGCTCGGAGAGGCGCTCGAGCTCTTCGAGGTAATCCTCGGGCTCATCATCGGCCGCATCCACCTGCTTCCAATCCTCCTCGGACAATTCATCGGCTTCGATCCCCAACTGCTTCATCGACTGCTCGAGCTGTTCATCCGTAAGCTCTTCGGCCTGCATACCTGTTTGCTGCTCGACCTGCTCGACCTGACTCGAGGTAAGGGCGTAGGTTCCTACCGCGACCATGCCACCTACGAGGAGTATTCTCCTTCTCCGGCGACGTCTGCGCATGCGGTGCACAACCCTTCTTGTCATCCTCCTTACTGTTCTGCGGGCAGCTCTTCTTCTTGGGGGCATTAAATTCTCCTTTCAAATTCTAGGTAGTCTAATCCAAGACTACTGTTTGGTATATTCGAAATGACAATCTGCCTTCTACTAACTTTGCATGGATGGATTGTAGCATATTGTTTTATCTGAAGATAAAGGTCCAAGTGTGAATGAACTCGTTCCACCATTGACAATTATAGATTATTCACCGGCGATCAGATGCAAAAATTGGTCGTGTTAGAATCACCTCAATAGTCCTGTATAATGAAAGTGAAGGGTGTAGCAAATAAACCCGCGATTGCATAGGTTATTCATTTTCTGCGGGGAAGATCTCAGCATTCATCTCAACCTGAG
>DAOUTT010000077.1 GCA_030668545.1 Anaerolineales bacterium
CGTGAACAAAGCCCTGGGCCATGAAAAGGTCATGCTCATTCGTGGCGTAGATATGGGGGACGCCGTATGGATCACGGAAGACTTCTACTTGTTCATGGAGGCCGGGGAGGCTGAGTGTGCCTTTAGTTTGCGGAAAGGGACGTCTAACGAGTATAACCCCGGTGACGCCGACGAGGATAAGAAGTATTAGGAGAACTGAGACTGTAATTACCAATACGCGTGGAAAACGGATAGACACTTTTTCCTCCTGATGGAGATTATGACCCCGTTTTTAGCATCAAAGGAATTGGAAGTCAATTCAAAGCATGAGTAGCGATTGGCAACGGGGGAGTAAAATGGGATTGGTCCAATTTCTTATTCACTTTGCTGGACAGGCTATGTATAATGATTTCAGCGGCCTGTGTGTCCAGGTGAGGGTGAAGCTAACTTTATAATACGGAAACCTTATCATCATTTGATTAGATTGGGTGTAGGTGCGAACAAGGCCAAGGTAACTTGAGCAGTATGAGAATCTTGTCCCGTTTGTTCGTGCTTTCGGTCAAGGAGTTATGGATCGGGCGATGAAGTCGAGATCTGCGATCATCCTCATCTTCGTCTCGTTATGTTTCTGCATCGGCCTTGGGACGGTTCTCTTGGGCGAGCAGACTACGGCGTCCCCGTTAAGTTCCATTATTCGGTTTTTTCCCGAGGGCGGCTTATCCCCTCTGCTCAACCCGGAGCGCTCATCTAAGACGACGGTTCTCGTACTAGGCATCGATCATTTCGATCGACCCGATCCCGAACTCGTGGCAATCTGGCTTCTCACAGTTCAGCCTCCAGAAAAGAATGTGATCCTTTACGGTGTTCCAACCAATCTGGATCTCGTCGAAGGTGCAAATGTCACCCTAGAATCATTTTTCGCGTGGACGCCTGATGAAGTCGTCGCTCCCCCCTTCCTGGAGGCGATTGAACGGGCGTTACGAGTCGAAGTCGATATCGTCGTCGTAATGGACGAATATGCCTTCACGAGCATGGTGGACTACCTGGGTGGGCTGCCTCTAGAGGGTGATCTCGGCTTGCCTCTGGATGATCACCATCTGACCGGTCAGCAGGTTCTAGCCCTCCACACTGTTTTTGCATCTGATCCGGACAGCCTGGTCAGCTTGCAGGCGAATATCATCCAGGGGTTAATTCCCCAGGTTCAAAAACTCGGGGCTAATCCCGACCTGGATCTTCTACTTGCCTTGCTGCCAGATCACGCAAATGTTTCGATTCATGAGGCGCAGCTCGCAGTCCTACTGTCTCACCTCCTCCCTCTGGACCCAGAGTTGATTGAGATCCAGGTGATACTCTCTCCCGTACCCTGATTCAGCCCAATTTCCTCAGAAATCAAACCACAGTTCATATTTGGGTGAACCAGCCGGAAATGGATTGCTGGGTTCGTTTAAGCAACGAATCAAAGCATCTCCAGGTTCGTATTACGGCGTCTGCGGCAGCGGAATTCGTTAATGGATAGGCAGTATTCTAAATAGTGCATAATCCTGCGTTGGGAGCAGCAGAGATGCCTTTTTGGGGTATCTGGGGGGGCTATCCAGATACCCTTTGATGACCTGGCGAGGTATAATACTGTAGCGACCCGCCGCCGGCGGGTTTTCGATAGATTCTATTCAAAAAATGTGAGTGATTATGGAAATTGGCACCGTTCATCAGGTTGATATCGACGATCAAATGCGCGGCGCGTATCTGGATTACGCTATGAGTGTAATCGTAGCGCGCGCATTGCCCGATGCGCGGGATGGATTAAAACCCGTTCATCGACGGATCCTTTACGCTATGCATGAAATGGGCATCCGCCCTAACTCCTCCTATCGTAAATCAGCCCGGATCGTTGGAGAGGTCATGGGGAAGTTCCACCCACATGGCGATTCTTCCATCTACGAGGCGATGGCTCGCATGGCGCAGGATTTCTCCATGCGCTACATGCTGGTTGATGGACAAGGGAACTTCGGCTCGATCGACGGCGATCCCCCCGCAGCGATGCGTTATACGGAGGCCAGGATGGGGCCAATGGCCGCCGAGCTATTGGTCGATATCGATAAAGGAACTGTCGATTTCGCCGATAACTTTGACTCCTCATTGCAGGAGCCGACTGTCCTGCCGGCCAGACTGCCAAATTTACTTCTGAATGGAGCCTCGGGTATTGCTGTAGGTATGGCGACAAATATACCGCCCCACAATCTCGGGGAGCTGGTTCAAGCCATCAACTATATGTTGGACAACTATGATCGCGTCGAGGAGATTCCCATCGATGAGCTGATGTCCTTCGTCCCCGGCCCGGATTTCCCAACTGGTGGAATTATCGTCGGGAATGAGGGGATCAAGCAGGCATACAGCACCGGAAGGGGCCGAATCGTAGTTCGGGGCGCGGCGCACATTGAGGAGATGGGAACCAACCGCCACCGTATCGTAATTACCGAAATTCCCTATCAAGTTAATAAAACCGTAATGATCGAGCGCATTGCCGCATTGGTTCGGGGAGGCCGAATCGGGGGTATTTCCGATTTACGAGATGAGTCCGACAGGCGCGGTTTGAGCATCGTAATAGAACTGAAACGGGGTGCTCAACCGAAGAAAGTCCTCAATCAGCTCTACAAATTTACGACGCTCCAGACTACTTTCGGGGTACAGCTCTTAGCCCTGATCGAAAACGAGCCACGTTTGCTTTCATTAAAGCGCGCGCTGGTTGCATACATTGAACACCGGCGTGTCGTCATCACCCGCCGCTCCGAATTTAATCTTGAGAAGGCGCGCGCACGTGCGCATATCCTGAAAGGATTGTTGCTTGCATTAGCAAAGTTAGATGATGTGATCGAAACGATCAAGAAATCACCAGATGCGGAAAAAGCAAAAGGAAGCCTGATGGAGCGCTTTAAACTTAGCGATGTCCAAGCTCAGGCAATCCTCGACTTGCAGCTTCGGCGTCTGGCTGCGCTCGAGCAGAAGAAAATTAAACAAGAACATAAGGAAATTCAGAAGCTCATTAAATATCTCGAAGATCTACTCGCGCATCCCAAGAAGATTTTGGGGCTTATCAAGGAAGATCTAACCGAACTTGTGGAGAAGTTCGGCGACCCGCGTCGCACACACATCGCCGCGGAAGCCACTGGTGATTTAAGCGATGAAGATCTGGTTGCCGATGAGGCAGTTCTGATCAGCATCACCCAACGCGGTTATGTCAAGCGTGTCCTCGCAAAGACCTATCGCCAACAAGGTCGGGGGGGTCGAGGTGTCCAGGGACATTCAATCAAGGAAGAGGATGAGGTCCTGATGTTGATCCCTGCCAGGACGCTCGATACAGTTCTCTTCTTCTCCGATCGCGGGAAGGTCTATTCCGAGAAAGCTTACCAGATTCCGGATGCCGACAGGACTGCCCGTGGTAGTCCCATGGTGAATATCCTCGCGTTGGATGCGGAGGAAAATATTACCGCGGCAGTCGTCGTGCCAGATTTCAAGGCAGCGAGTTTTTGTTCGATGGCGACAAAGAAAGGGAAGATGAAGCGAGTCGAACTATCAAAATTCGCTTCCGTGCGACCTTCTGGGTTGATCGCTATCGGCCTTGAGAAGAAGGATGTGCTCGGTTGGGTTCGACTGACAAGCGGTGATGATGAAATCATACTCGTCACAGAGGGGGGGCAAGCACTGCGTTTCCACGAAACTCAAGTCCGGTCAATGGGTCGACCGGCGATGGGGGTTAGAGCGATCCGATTGCGGAAGAGGGATGCGGTGGCAGGGATGAATGTCATCAGTCAGGGTGAAGACCTGCTCGTTGTGACTGTGAAGGGTATGGGGAAGCGAACGCCAGTTGGTGAGTATAAGAATCAGAACCGCGGAGGGTTGGGCGTCGTCACAATTGATCGCAAGAAACGCTCCGTCACGGGCAAAATCGCGGCGGCTCGAGTTGTGAACGATGATGACGACTTAACGATTATCTCCAGCGGCGGCATCGTGCTGCGGACCAAGATGGGGCAGATTAAGCGCGCCAGCCGATCGACAATGGGCGTGCGGGTTGTTAACCTGAAGAAGGGCGAGACGGTCGGCGCCGTCGCCATCATTTCTGCCAAAGAGCTCAAGCAAGCTGGCGTGGAAAAGTAACGATTCACAACATGAGTAAAGCGTAGGGGCCGACCCGTATGTCGGTCCGACGCGCTCATCCAATCTGTTTCCCCCCAACCTCCCGCAGGTTTTAAACCTGCGGGAGGTTTACGCGTGGATCTCATCACGCATGGGATTGGTGCTCGTTTTCGCAGATGGAGCTCTCAAGAGAACCATTTAAAACACGCTCTTCGCTCGAAATGACATTTGTTGGTGCAGAGCCCTCCCTGTCATTGTCCTGGCGACCGGGATCAGAGCTTCCTGTTGAGTGTCAAACAAAGTGAGTAAGTTAATTAGCGATCAATCGATGAACTCGATGGAATCCCCGAGCCACTTCACCTGAAGGATTCTTGCTGATGCAAGATCCACTAGCGGCAGCATTTTGGTTAGAGATTGAGGATCAGCGCTGGTGTAGCACACCACTTCACCGGCCTCGTTTTTCGAGGTGAGGAGATTGTTGCTGGCGATGAGGTGGAGGGTCTGACGCGCTATGGCAGGGGAGGGGTTGATCACCTTTACACCTTCGCCAGCAAGCTCCTGCAGGATCGGGATGATGAATGGATAATGTGTACAGCCCAACACCAGGGTGTCGGCGCCCGAATCCAGTAAAGGCTGGATAGCGCGGCTTAATATACTCCGGGTCTCTGGAGTGTCTATCTCGCCGGCTTCAATCCGTTCTACCAGATTGGGGATTGTCTGTGGCAAAACGGTAACGCCTTCTGCAAATCGTTCCACAACTGAGGCGAAAAGTTCCCCTTGGAACGTCGCTGGAGTGGCTAACACCCCTACAACGCCATTAAGCGTTAATTCAGCGGCGGGCTTTACAGCGGGTTCCATGCCGACAAAGAGCATATCTGGAAAGCGATTTCGAAGAGAGAATAAGCTCGCGGCTGACGCTGTATTGCAGGCGACTACGATGAGTTTAGCACCTTGCCTGAGCAGGAAAGATGTGATTTCTTCGCAATAGCCCCGAACTTCTTCAAGAGAGCGCGCTCCGTAGGGAACATGTGCCTGATCAGCGAAATAATGCAGATCTTCGTGCGGCAGCAGGTCCCGGATTTCACGCAAGATCGACAAACCGCCGACTCCAGAATCAAAGATGCCGATGGATTGGTTGTTCATTGAGCTGCTTCCCGGTAGGGGGATATCGCGATGGATTTCCTGTTCAGCCATAGTTTTAACTGCAGACTTCTCATCTCAGTATAACGTATCCTGGTTCAAGCCAATTGCACAAGATGGAGGAAAAGCAATCAACGGGGCTGAATGAATGTGCACTTTGGGATACGCGTTCGTGGGGATTACGACAGAGCGTAGGCGAGGAGGACTAAAGGGAGCAAAACCTGCCAGAAACAAGCCGTAGCATTGAAATAAAAAAAGTGCAGTTTTCACTGCACTCTCATGTAAACGTTTAGTGACGCTTCTCTTTCAATCGAGCTCGTTTTCCAGTGCGATCTCGCAAATAGTATAGTTTCGATCTGCGAACATACGCCCGGCGCTGAATTTCGATCTTATCGATTCGGGGTGAGCGCAGAGGGAAGGTCCGTTCTACGCCTATTCCATGAGATGCTGTCCGGCGGACCGTGACATTGTCGTTATTGCCTCCCTTACGGATACGGATCACAACGCCTTTAAATTCCTGAACCCGCTCACGCTCCCCCTCCCGAATGCGGAAATGAACTGAAATTGAATCACCAGGGTTCAATTCAGGTAAATTTGTGTTTTCAGGCGCCTCGACAGCCTTTATCAGGTCACTCATCGCTTTCATCCATCCTTCAAACTTAGCTTTTACACATGACCGACCGCCCGTTCAAGCTGGGCGGCGGAAACGAAAGTATACCACATCCAGTTTACTGCGGTCTAGGCGGCTTTTGTAGGCGTCTTTCAGGCAGACGGTGACAGAAAGTGCTTATTCGGTGTTCTCCAACCAGAGCCGGGCAAGCGTAAGGCCGGCGATGGTTTTAGCATCGCGGATACTCCCATTGGCAATCAGATCCCACAGCTTCTCCCAGGGGATCTTATCGAGGTGGAGAACTTCGCCAGGGTCGGGAGGAAGGGGGGCTGAGGATAACTCTCGAGCGAGGAAGAAGTGCAGGAATTCGGTTGAATACCCGGGGGCAAGGAAGGTTCCTCCGAGATGGGTAAGCTCTCCTGGCGCCATACCGATCTCTTCGCGGCTCTCACGAGCGGCGCACGCTTCGGCAGACTCGCCTGGTTCTAATGTTCCTGCAGGCAATTCGAGAAGTTCTTCTCTAGCAGGATGCCGATATTGACGGACAAGCCACACTCGATCCTGTTCGTCAATGGGTATGAGTACGATTGCGCCAGGGTGTTCGACGATGTCGACGCGGGATGCGGTGCCTGCCGGTCCCTCCAGCAGGTCGACGCGAACATTGAATGCTTTACCATTGAAAGCTCGCCGGGATTCACGAACCTTGTAGTCCATGCTCGTATCTCCATATTAAAACGGGGCGACCTGAGGGCCGCCCCGAACGGTAACTAAATCAGGGATGTGTTAGGGGATGATGAGTTCCTCTCCCGGGTAAATCGTGGCTGGTGATGTTAGGTTATTGGCATCGATGATTTCCTGCGGGTCGATTCCATACAAACGTGCGATCGACCAGATCCACTCGCCGGATTGCACAACGTGAATCGTTCCGCCTTCGATCGGAGTCCCCGTACCATCGTCTGTAGCTGGAGGTGCGGTATCTGACGTTGGGATCTTCAGCACCATTCCCACCACAAGCGCACCTGAGTTAGCGAGTTCTTCATTGAGGTCGATGATGGCTTGTGGATCTACGTTGAATTCACGGGCGATCTTGAAAATCCAATCTCCAGATACGACGACGTAGGTTGTGACTTGTACATCGGGAGTAGCCGTTGGCTGATCCGGATCTGGTGTCGGGGATGCGAGCGGGTCGCTCTCCGGCAAGGGTGTACTTGTTGAGATGGGGTCCCCAAGCGCCTGCGCGGTCTGCGTGAGGATTGCCGAGCGAACGGCATCCATCGTCGCTTGAGTCTCCGATTGTGCACCTGACGGCAATCCTTCATCCGTTTCCGGTGGAGGTGTAGAGGCAGATCGTGTGCATGCGGTTAATCCGAGTGTGAGGATGATTAAAACAACGATCGTCAATCTCATTCGGCTCATGTTAGTCATGGGCTCCTCCTGCGGTGATCCGGGCGGGAATCCGCCTTCAGATGACCTTCAAGCGCGCATAGTAGCACAGGTGTTTGGGCGCGTCAAGCGGCTTCGCTAGATAAAATCCCTATCTACGGTTGGGTTTTTCTTAATGTATTTTCCAGTCCTTTACGCTCATTTATAGCAATGTGTTGGCAGAAGGTGGTCCATTTCCGACGACACCGAGAGCTTCTTACGAAGCTTTATTTTGATGGATAAACGAAAGTCATGCAACTTTACATAAATCAGACCCTGGCATAAGCCAGGGTCTGGTGATGTTTGTGAACGCTAGGTGAGTCAGGCAGTCTCTAGGACTGGGCGGAATTTGTAGCCGTAAATCAGGATGCCTCGATCACCTTCTGAACCCAATTTGCGGGTGACCATTTCAACGGGCATACCCACTTCTGGTTCTTTCACGTCGATGTCGGTGAGCTGAGCGGTGACGAGTGGACCTTCCTCAAGTTGAACCATGGCGACGGTGTAGGGGGCCTGTTCCTCATAACCGGCAGGGGCATTATAGAGGGTGGTATACGAGTAGACTTCGCCTCGTCCGCTGAACTGGTAGTGATCTTTCGCCTCGTCGCCGCATTCGGGGCAGATGTCCCGCGGCGGGAAAATCTTCGCTGAGCAGTGTGGGCACACCTCGCCTACCAGTGCGTAGCGTTGTTTTTTAATTCTCCAATGACTGGTTATTTCCATATGCTTCACCTCTAGGGTTGATATCCAACCACGGTCCAGTGTATGCAATCATTACTCTCAGGAACTATCAACTCGCTCTCAAAGGGTCTCGACGGCAGAAAGGATGTGTGTGGCGGCTGTCGAACCGATTCCGCCGAGGCTTTGAATCAGACCGATCCTGGCATCCGCGACCTGTATCTCTCCGGCTCGTCCCTGCAGTTGCAGCGCAGCCTCGACGGCTTGGTATACGCCGGTGGCGCCCCCAGTATCTCCACGGGCTTTCGAGCCGCCAAAAGTGCTGATCGGGATCTGTCCGTTTAGTGCGATCGCGCCGCTCTCAGCGAGTTTCCAACCCTCTCCCGGGGCGGCAAACCCTGCGGCCTCTAGTGACAGTGCGGCGAAAATAGAGTAACGATCATGAACCTCAAAGAAGTCAATC
>DAOUTT010000344.1 GCA_030668545.1 Anaerolineales bacterium
ATCGTTATATTCCTCGGCAGCAGAGGCGAGTAATCTGCCACTGCCGATGCCGTAAGACCCCATGATTACGAATTGTGTCTCGCCGTCTTGATCGAGGAATGTACTCTCTGTGTCTTTACTGTAGCGGGTCCCCAATTTGAAGATATTCCCGACTTCGACACCCCTCGAGGTGTGTATTTTTGCACCACATTGTGGACAAGCGAAGCCATCTTCAGCGATGGTGATGTCGGCGATTACATCCGCCTCGAAATCGCGTTCGATATTGACATTCTTCAGGTGATATCCTTCTTCATTCGCGCCGGCGACGAGATTGGGTGAATCGGGAATTAAGTCATCGACGACGACCAAGGTATCCTTCACCGCGATGGGAGATGCGTAACCAGGCACAGCGCCAACAGCGCGGATTTCTTCGTCGGTCGCCGGACGCAGTTCTTTCGCTTTCACAGTATTGGCGAGCTTTATTTCGTTCAAGTTCATATCACCGCGGACGATGGCGAACACAAATTTCTCGTGTTCTTCGGTCCCTTCAGGGATCGTAGCGATCATGAACACAGCTTTGGCGGTGCGCGATTTAGGAACGCCGAGGAAGTCAGCGAGCTCTTCGATCGTCGTCATCTCGGGAGTTTCGATTTTCTCAACCGGCAGCAGCTCTTCTTTGTCAGGTTTTGGTTTTCGAAAACGGGCGATGTGCCGGTTGGCGGCATAGCCGCAATCATCACAGATCAGCAGCGTATCTTCACCGACGGGGGTGAGATACATAAATTCGTGGGCCAGGCTCCCGCCCATCATACCCACATCGGACTTCACCGCGAGCACAGGCACGCCGCAGCGAAGGAAAATGTTGAAATAAGCCTGGTAGTGGGCGCGGTACTGACGATCGAGCCCTTCCATATCAGCGTCGAGGCTGTAGCTGTCTTTCATAGTGAACTCACGTACGCGGATTAAACCTGCTCGCGGCCGAGGATCGTCCCGCCATTTCGTTTGGATGTGATATATCAGCATCGGCAGCTGTCGGTAGGAATGGATTTCCTTTGAGACGAGATCGGCGACGACCTCCTCATGCGTCATTGCCAGTACCATGTCGCGCCCCGCTTTGTCCTTAAAACGGCCCATCTCAGAACCAATCTGATACCAGCGATTGGTTTTCTTCCAAATGTCGGCAGGATGAATGACCGGCATGGAGATCTCTTGTCCGCCAATGGCGTTCATCTCCTCGCGCATGATATTTTCGATCTTGTCCAGCGCCCGCTTCGCGAAGGGCATATAGGTGAAAATCCCAGCGGCAAGTTGGCGTATGAACCCCGCCCGCAGAAGAAGCTCATGGCTCGCGATCTCAGCCTCAGAAGGCCGATCGCGCAAGGTTTGGCTGAAGAGTTTACTCATTCTCATGGTTTTACCTCCCAAGTTCTCCGACTCTTTCAAGACGTCGAGTGTCTGGAGTGAGTTGGTGAAAAGAAAAAGCCCCGGCGCTGCGGGGCAAAGGTTCGCCGACTACGGCTGTCCGTTGGTTTTGGGTTCAACAAATCTAAAGAACGCAAACCATTGCCCGGGCTATTTTGCAGCTAGGGACGGGCGGGAAACTTGGGGCAGCGAAACCTCGACGAAACATCATTGATGTAAGTTACCATCTTGACCTGTTTCCGTCAAGCTAACCACATGGTCTTTTTTGGTTTCATCTGGCATACATCAAATGTGCATGGCATAATTCATCCTGTTATGAATGATTTATCGCCCCGTCGCTGTTTGATTACTATTGCTGGCTTCGCTCTCCTCGGGGCATTGTTGATGGGCGCGTGCCAGGGAGGGGAAGGTCCGTGGCGCTCAGGAACAGTGCCTTCGACTGCAGGGGATGCATCGGTGACGGCTGTTCCACCGACGCCCTTCCAATCGATCGACCAAACCCCAACCGCAAGTGTCGTCAATCTCTGGCTCTCACCGGGGTTGCCGGACAAATTGCGGATGCGAATGGTAGATATTATTGACCATGGAGCGGGAGGATTTCAGCTTGCCGGTGAGCCGTCCGCGGCGCAGGTGAAGGTTGAACCGGGCGGAGAGGTGAGGATCGCGGAGTGGGTTTATGCGCTTGTGGCGCCGTTCCCAACGGTTGAGGATGGAATGAGCTACGAATCCCTGCGTGCACTCTGGTCAGGTGAAGCGCAGGAAGGCAAGCGGATATTTCTTACAAAGGATGTTTTCGAGGTGATGTCTGCTGTGATGGGAATACCCTCAAGATCAAGAGTGCATATCACGGCGCCGGAGGATCTTCTAGAAAGCGCATGGGTGGAGAGACCAGCCTATGCAATCCTCCCGTTCGAGGATCTGGAGCCGGGCTGGAAGGTGCTGGAATTGGATGGGCAGTCGCCAATTCGAAAGAATTTCGATCGAGATGCGTATCCACTGGTCACATCCTTCGGTATAAGCGGCGACATTGAAAAAGCAGAACAGCTGCGCGCAGCGTTTGATACTCCCTATAGCAATTACGACCCGAATAAGCTGACGACTCTGATCATGACCGGTGTTACGGCGCTCACCCGGGCCACGGCCTGGAGGATGGAGTCTCACGGCATCGGATATCCAGGGGAGTTGATCGGTGAATGGCTGAGCGAGGCAGATTTCGCTC
>DAOUTT010000228.1 GCA_030668545.1 Anaerolineales bacterium
AGCTGAGTTATTTCGAGCCCTTGGCGATCCAAGTCGCGTACGTATCATCGCCGCACTGACCGATGGCGAGCTGAATGTTAGTACACTTGCTGAGATAGTCGATCTTAGCGAATCGGCGGTTTCGCATCACATGCGGGGGCTACGTCAAATGCGGTTAGTCAGATCGCGCAGGGAAGGAAGACAAGTTTTCTACAACCTGGATGATGAGCATATCGTCGAACTCTTCAATCGCGGCCTGGATCATGTTCTCCATGATCGTAATTCATAAGGGAAGTACCATCGTTGTGGCGCCAAGCGCCCTACGCTTGCTGGTGAATAAATCCACTTGAGAGAAAGGACGCTGATACTCATTTTAAAATAGGATTTGAAAATACAGCTGGAGATATTGCGCGGTACTACGATTTCTAGCTACCTTGGAAATGAATAAGGGAGATTATGCATGCAACACGAAGATCACGAGGAACATCTTCAAACTGAAGAGCACATCCACACCATCGATCCTTTGGCCCACGATCATGGTGACGGCCCACAGGACAAAGAGGCGCATGACCATTCTGTAGATCACGGAGGCCATGAGCAGATGTTCCGCAGACGTTTCTGGATCAGCACATTGATCTCGATCCCCGTTCTGCTCTTCAGCCCATTTGTCCAAGATACGCTCAAATTTGAGATGCCGACTTTTCCCGGGAGTGAGTGGATCACCCCCGTCTTCGCCGTCATCATCTTCTTCTATGGAGGCTGGCCGTTCCTGCAAATGGCCGTGCCCGAGCTGAAAGATCGGCGACCTGGCATGATGATGCTCATTTCGCTCGCTATCGGAGTAGCCTTCATTTACAGCCTGGCCGCGCTCTTCATTCCACAGGGGATAACATTCTTCTGGGAGCTTGTGACGCTCATTGACATCATGCTGCTGGGTCACTGGCTGGAGATGCGCAGTGTGAGGCAGGCATCCGGCGCGCTCGATGAGCTGGCGAAGTTAATGCCCGACACCGCGGAACGAATCAGCCCGAGCGGTGAGGTGGAGGCGGTCAGGACAACCAATCTCAGGACGGGGGATCTCATCCTGGTTCGACCTGGCGCCAGCATTCCGGCGGACGGCCAAGTGGTGGATGGCAATTCGGACGTTAACGAGGCCATGATCACGGGCGAGTCCATGCCGGTGTTGAAAGAACCGGATGATCAGGTCATCGGGGGTTCCATCAACGGTGATGGTAGCCTGCGGGTACGTGTGCAAGCCACCGGCGACGAGACCGCGCTTGCCGGCATTATGCGCTTAGTGGACCAAGCCCAACAGAGCAAATCCAACACACAGATCCTGGCTGACAAAGCCGCTGGATGGCTCTTCTTCATCGCCATTGGTGTTGCTCTGCTTACAGGCATCGCATGGACTATAGGCGTCGGGTTCGGTGTCGAGGTCATCGCACGCGTAGCGACCGTTCTTGTCATCGCCTGCCCGCACGCCCTCGGCCTTGCCGTCCCGCTGGTCGTGGCCATCACCACAGAGATGGGAGCCAACAACGGGATCCTGGTGCGCGACCGACTCGCTCTTGAAGGAGCCCGCGAGATCAATACGGTCATCTTCGATAAGACCGGCACCCTCACCAAGGGCGAATTCGGCGTGGTCGAGATCGTCACCGCCGACGGTTGGTCGGAGGACCAGGCGCTTGCCCTAGCCGCAGCTATTGAGGGAGACTCGGAACACACCATCGCTAGGGGTATTCGAACATCTGCAGAAGAGCGGGGGTTATCCTTACCCGAAATCGCCGAGTTCGAGGCGATTAAGGGGCGTGGTGTACGCGCCGAATCTGATGGTCATAAGGTTTTCATCGGCGGGCCCCGGCTGCTTGAAATGCTAGAGCTCTCGCTTCAAGGGGATCTGGAGCAATTCGTCGACCGTACCAGCGAGAAAGGCCAGAGCGTTGTCCATCTTGTCCAGGAGGAACGAGTCGTAGCCAGCTTCGCACTCGCTGACGTCATTCGTCCGGAGAGCAAGCAAGCCATCGATCGCCTACACGAGATGGGCATTGAAGTCGCCATGCTCACGGGTGACAGCGAAGCTGTTGCGAAATCAGTGGCAGAAGATCTGGGAATCGATCAGTATTTCGCCGAAATCCTCCCCGAGCATAAGGATCAGAAGGTGTCCGCACTGCAGGCTCAAGGTCGGAAAGTAGCCATGGTCGGAGATGGCGTAAATGACGCGCCCGCGCTCACAAGAGCGGACGTGGGCATCGCTATCGGCAGTGGGACAGATGTGGCGATCGAATCCGCGGGCATCATCCTGGTCAAGAGCAACCCCCTCGACGTCGTCAAGATCTTTTCATTGAGTCGCGCGAGTTACCGCAAGATGGTCCAGAACTTGATATGGGCTACGGGCTACAATGTCGTAGCGCTGCCACTCGCAGCGGGGGTGCTGGCGCCTATCGGCATCCTGCTATCACCAGCGCTCGGGGCGTTGTTTATGTCTTTGAGCACGGTGATCGTTGCCATCAACGCTCAACTGATGCGCAGAGAGAAAATTACGGCCTGAAGACAGGCGTAGAAAATGTGAGGAAGGCTCGCCTTATAAAGGCTATAATGCGCACATCATAATTAAGTTTATAGCATACAGGAGCAGGAATGGTATTAAAACAAATTTCACGGCATGACTTTCTACGCCTGGTAGGACTGGGCGGCGGAGCGCTGTTCTTGAGCGCCTGTGTACCGGACAACTTGAAGTCAGCCGCTTTTCCCACGGCAGGTACACAAACCACAGGAACAGAATTATACGGTACACCTGAGGTTGAAATTGCGTTGAGTGCGATTGAAGGGGAAACGCAAATCCTGCCGGGAAAGGCGACGCGGGTTTGGCGGTATCTGGCTGAAGTCCTGAATGGACCCACCGAGTCGTTGAAGGTAATCCCGGACAGCTATCTGGGTCCGATTTTTAACGTACAAAAAGGGCAGACAATCCGGGTCCATTTCACGAACGAACTGTCCGAAGAATCCATCGTCCATTGGCATGGACTGCATGTTCCTATCGAGGCGGATGGACATCCCCGCTTTGCGATTAAACCTGGTGAGACCTATGTCTACGATTTCACCGTTCTCGATCGCGCTGGGACCTACTGGTATCACCCGCATCCGCACAGACGCACCGGGCCGCAAGTGTACTATGGCTTGGCTGGTCTCTTCGTGGTGAGCGATGATGAAGAGGGCGCTCTGGATCTTCCTTCCGGCGATTATGATCTGCCGCTTGTGATCCAGGATCGTCTTTTTGATGAAGATAACCAGCTGGTTTACGGGGGCAGAGGCATGATGGATCAGATGATGGGATTTTTGGGAAACCGTGTGCTGGTCAATGGACAGCCTGATTTTACCCTGCCTGTTGCGACACGTCCCTATCGCCTTCGCCTGCATAACGGCTCAAACTCGCGGGTCTACAAGCTGGGATGGGAAGACGGTACACCCCTAACAGTAATTGCCACGGATGGCGGGCTATTGGAGAGACCCATCCAAAAGGATTACGTTACACTGGCTCCAGCCCAACGCATAGAAGTATGGGTGGATTTCAACGGACGAGCAGTCGGCGAGCAATTGCGGTTGGTTAATCTGCCTTCTGCTGCTCCAGACAGCGGGGTTCTTTATCCGATCATGACCGTCCAGGTGGAACGCGAGGAAAACGTCTCAGCGCAGCTGCCGGAACTTCTATCAACGCTCAGTTTGCGTAGTGAAGCCGACGCCGTCAACCGCCGTTCGCCTCGCGAGTTTAGGCTTGCGATGGACAGGGGCATGAATTGGACAATCAACGGACGGACTTTTGAGATGACGGCAACTGCCCGAGATGAAGTCGTCAAGCTGGGCGATCTTGAGGTTTGGCAATTTAACAACCAGGATGGAGGCGGGATGGGTATGATGGGCGGGGGTATGGCTCTGCCGCACCCGATGCATGTTCACGGACTGCAATATCAGATCATTGAGCGAAAGATCAGTTCGGCAGGACGCTCTGCCTGGGACACACTCAGCGATGGTTTTGTGGATGAAGGTTGGCATGATACCGTGTTGGTCATGCCGGGAGAGCAGGTAAAGGTGCTGCTTAAGTTTGAGGATTTCACTGGGCTGTATCTTTACCACTGCCACAATCTGGAACATGAAGATATGGGCATGATGCGGAACTATCTGGTTGAGGCTTGATCTTTTCCAGGAAGCGGTTATTCACATAAAGACTTGGATTCAACCACTAAGTGCAACTCTGGAGGTTGGAATAGTATCCTAGATCGCATTAGTGGCAGAACCCTCTCTAGGACATTTTCTACACAGTCAACGTTTTGTGGATTCGAACCCAGGACCCAGAGGTTATCAGTTCGAATCCTAAATGAGTACCCTACCCCTC
>DAOUTT010000126.1 GCA_030668545.1 Anaerolineales bacterium
ATTTTCGGTGCGGTTGGGAGTCAACTGACGAAGACTTTTTCCGATTTGGATTTGACGGGGCAGGGGGCGGAGGGACGGTTCTCCGGATTTTACTTCGCTAGCGAACGGCAGCATTTCGATCATGATACGCAGCAGAATCACCTGGCGCCGAACACGATGAGCGATCTGCTATACAAGGGCGCCCTGATCGATCAGAGCCGTTCTGTTTGGCAGGGAATGATCTATGTTGCACCTGAGGCACAAAAGACGGATGGTTTTCAGGCAAATCGCAACCTGATTTTAAGCAAGAAAGCGCGCGCCGATTCGATTCCCGGTTTGGAAATCCTGGCAGATGACGTTCGCTGCACCCACGGCGCCACGGTGGGCCAATTAGAAGAACTGCCGGTTTATTATTTGATGACGCGTGGTTTTCCGCGTGAGGAGGCTGAGCGAATGATGATCGACGGCTTCTTCGCACCCATTATGGAGCGCATCCCCTTCGACGGCGTGCGGGAGCGTTTTCGGGGGATGATCGAAGCGAAACTTGGCAATTAAAGGCGGACTGCCATACAATAATAAGCTGGTCTGTCTGAGATAAAAAGCGAGAGATAGTAAATGGCAAGAGAGATAGATAACAGTGCGACAATTAACCGGATAGATAAACATATTCACGCGGTTGGAGAGGTTGTTGAAGTTTACTGTGACCATAATAGGGATGGCCGCCGTGTGCGTGACTGGTTGCAAGGTGTCGTCGTGCAAGTGGACGAGAAAATGGTTGCGATCCAGTTCACTGAAGACGTGTATCTGACCGACGGCTGGATGGTCCCCGATCGAGTCCTCTGGACGCAGCACAGCAGCGAAGCCATCCGTCAGGCAAAAAGAAAACGTAAACGTACAAAGCGCAAATCCTAACAGGTATTCCAAAATCTAGGTGAGTGAGGGTTTAATGGATTTATCCTTCGAATCAACCACGCTTGACATCCCGGCGATACGCCGGGATTTTCCAATTCTTGAACGGGAGACGGAACCGGGAGTTCAGCTTGTTTATCTGGACAACGCGGCGACATCTCAGAAGCCTGTGCAGGTAATCGAGGCGATGGATTTTTATTATCGACAGATGAATGCCAACATTCATCGCGGCATCCACTGTCTGGCGGAGGAAGCTACGGTCGCATACGAAGACGCCCGCAAGAAAATCGCCTCCTTCATCGGCGCGGAGAGCTGGCGAGAGATTGTCTTTACACGCAATACGACGGAGTCGCTTAACTTGTTGGCGTACAGTTGGGGTCGGGCAAACCTGAAAGCGGGTGATCGCATCCTGCTGACGGAGATGGAACATCACTCGAACATCGTGCCCTGGCAGATGCTGGCGAGCGACGTTGGTGTGACGCTCGATTTCGTCACATTAACCGACCAGGGAAAATTGGATCAGGAATCTTTTACAACCCTGCTCGAACGTGAACCAAAATTAGTCTCCTTCACCCAGATGTCCAATATGCTGGGAACGATCAACCCGGTCACCGAGATGACCGAGCAGGCGCATCGAGCGGGTGCAGTTGTGATCATCGATGCAGCGCAATCTGTGCCGCACATGCCGGTCGATGTGCAGGAGCTAGGCGTGGATTTCATGGTGTTCTCCGCGCATAAGATGCTAGGACCGACAGGAATCGGCATCCTGTATGGACGCAAAGAATTGTTGCAGGAGATGCCGCCGTTTCTCGGCGGTGGGGACATGATCAAGCGAGTTCAGCTTGGCGGCTTCACGATGAATGATCTGCCCTACAAATTCGAAGCCGGTACACCTGCGATTGCCGAGGGGATCGGTTTTGGAGAGGCTGTAGACTACCTAGCGAACTTAGGAATGGATGCAGTACATCAATACGAGCAGGCGTTGACAGCCTACGCACTCGAACGTTTGGAAGAAGTTCCGGGTATTCAAGTTTACGGTCCTGAGGCTGAAGACAAGGGCGGCGTGCTCTCCTTTATTTACGACGGCATCCACACGCATGACGTAGCGCACATCCTGGATTCCTACGGGATTGCGATCCGCGCCGGCCATCACTGTGCTCAACCGGCTCATCAACATTTCAACATCGATGCTACCTCACGCGCCTCTTTCTATATCTACAACGTTAAAGAAGAAGTTGATCAATTGATCGAGGGTCTTTACAAGGTGAAAGAGATCTTCGGTTAGCGGAAAGGGGAGCGTCTTCGTTTCTGCTTTTCACGGATCCAGGGTTCTAACAAAATCAATTTGGAGTGAGTAACACGGATAATGGATGATTTCTATCGAGAACTGATCATAGACCGTTATAAAAACCCACAAATGCGGGGCGAACTGGACCCGCATGATTATTCGTACGAGGATGACAATCCCTTGTGCGGGGATGAAATTCGCATCGACCTGCGGGTGGATGCTGAAGGCCGCATTACCGAAGCGGCATTTACGGGTAAGGGGTGTGCTATCTCCCTGGCATCCGCTGATTTGCTCGTCGAATCAATCGTCGGCAAGACTCTCGATGAGATTAAGACGCTTTCGAAAGATGACATCATCGAGATGCTGGGTATCGAGTTAGGCCCCGTGCGGCTGAAGTGTGCGCTGCTCTCTTTGAAGGTTCTAAAAGCCGGGGTTTATGGTTTGGATGAGCTTGAAGAGGAGCTCATGATCTAGGGGTTGTTGGTTTTTATAATGGCTGTGTTTTCTCCGAGGGGTGGATGTACAACTACAAGACTTATAAAGAAGAGGATGTAGAATTCGTTTCAGTAGCCTCGGAAGATGAGGTCGGGAATGGAGAACGGATCCTGCTCGAGATCGACGGGCAGGCGATCGCCTTATTCAACATCGCCGGGGAATTCTTCGCCATCGCTGATGTCTGTTCGCATGATGATGGTCCTTTAGCCGAGGGGGAGCTGGATGCATTCGAGATTGTTTGCCCGCGGCACGGGGCACATTTTAATGTACGAACGGGAAAAGCGCTGACGCTCCCCGCGGT
This sequence comes from Anaerolineales bacterium, assembly GCA_030668545.1. Taxonomy (GTDB): domain Bacteria; phylum Chloroflexota; class Anaerolineae; order Anaerolineales; family E44-bin32; genus E44-bin32. The sequence continues at coordinate 2,973 of DAOUTT010000126.1, forward strand.
CGTTGACATCCCTGCGTACCCGGTGAGGGTGGAAGACGGCGAGGTTTTAATAGGGCTGCCGGTGGGAGGGTAGAGGCGCGCGGTGGTTCATTTTATTAACCTGTAAAGACGCCCTGGTCTTTACGTTGATCGCCAGTTAATAAATCACAAGAATTCCATGGATGTGTATTGTGTTTGTTCCTACGCGGGAGGGTTTGTTGGTTTTTGTGGAATCAGGAAGCTCTGCTTCCGGGCGCAGACGCAGCCTGTGTCGAGAGGGCCGCGTTTATGAACGAATAGATAGACCATTGAAGAGGTGATGTTATTTTTTCTTCCCCCTAAATCCCCCAAAGCCCCCTCCGCTCTGCTTCGGGGATGCACGCGAGGGGACTGTGGGGGACTCCACTCCCCCACACCCCCTGGATCAAACATCAAGCTCTCAGGTCAAGCCAACAATCCAAATCCAAGTACTCCAGATATATCGTTATCTCGTACTCTTTTCTCCAATGAAGCGCAACCCAAAGCAGATTGGACAGAGCCCCCCTTGGGGTGCAGTACAAGTCTAGTCCCTCACCCCCTGACAACAATCGATTCGGGTTTACGTTTCAAAGGGGCGTCTCTAAGGAACTTATGGCAGCGCTCATGGGAAATTCATTGTGGTTGTTCCCACGTTGGTTAATGGGCGTTGTTTTTTGTGGAGTCAGGAAGATTTGCTTCCGGTCGCAGGCACGGCATGCCGTGCCCGCACAGGTCACGAATGCAGATTGACAACGGGGCAACGCCCGGGTTGGATCTTGCAATAGAAGTGGGGGAAGCCCGCTAGTTCTAACGAATCCCGTTCACAGTAAACGGGAAATCGGTTATCATATCTCTTTGTGCGCCGTGACCGCGAAATTGGTGGACGCGGCGCGTTCTACATATGCAGTCATCCTAACCGAAAGAGGATTAACAACATGGCAGAAAAATGGGTTTACCTATTCGATGACGTCGACCAGGCAGAGAAGAAGGCTGGTTCGTGGGAGGGTGTGCGCGCTCTCCTCGGAGGCAAAGGCGCCAACCTTGCGGATATGACCCGCATCGGCGTACCGGTTCCGCCGGGTTTCACCGTAACGACTGAGGCGTGCAATGCCTTTCTCGCGCATGACAAGACTCTCCCAGATGGGCTTTGGGATCAGGTTCTAGAGGGAATCAAGGCGGTCGAGAAGAAGAGCGGCAAGGTCTTTGGTGATGCGAAGAACCCGCTCCTGGTGTCCTCCCGTTCGGGGGCGAAGTTCTCCATGCCGGGCATGATGGATACGGTCCTGAACCTGGGGATGAACGACAAATCGGTGGAGGGGATGATCGAACTCACCGGCGATGCACGCTTTGTTTATGACTCCTACCGGCGGTTGGTCCAGATGTTTGGCTCTGTCGTGTTGGAAATAACGGATACAGCTTTTGAGGATCCGATGGATGAATACAAGGAGGAGAGGGGACTCAAGTTGGATACGGAGCTCGAAGCCGAGGACTGGAAGACGATCACCGAAATGTTTAAGAAAGTGATCAAAAAGCATAAGGGCTTTGAGTTTCCACAGGATCCCAACGAGCAGCTCCGTCTTTCTATCGAGGCTGTTTTTGGATCATGGTTCGGGAAGCGGGCTGTGGATTACCGCAATGCTGCCGGGATCAGCCACGATCTTGGCACCGGCGTGAACATCATGACGATGGTCTTCGGTAACATGGGCGATGATTCCGGAACGGGCGTCGCTTTCACTCGCGATCCTGCTACGGGCGAGAGGGTGCTCTACGGCGATTATCTGCTCAACGCTCAGGGCGAGGATGTGGTTGCCGGTATTCGCAACACGAAACCAATTGCTGAGCTGAAGAAGGATCTTCCTGACGCTTATACAACTTTTGTGGATATATGTGGAAAGCTAGAAGAACACTATAAGGAAATGCAGGACGTCGAGTTCACCATCGAGCGAGGAAAGTTCTGGATGCTTCAGACGCGGGATGGGAAGCGCACTGCAAATGCGGCAATGCGGATCGCGATTGATTTTGTTGATGAGGGCATGATAAGCAAGGAAGAAGCTGTCCTTCGTATTACGCCGGATCAGGTCGACGCGCTGCTGCATCCTCAATACGATCTTCAAGCGCTTCAGAGCGCCCGCGAGGAGGGAAAATGCTTCGCAAGCGGCGTGAATGCATCACCGGGGGCGGCTGTCGGACGGGTGTATTTCGACGCTGATACCGCGGAAGCAAAGGCGAAAGAGGAAGGGCAGGACGTAATTATGGTACGGCCCTTCACCAAACCAGACGACGTTCACGGCATGCTGGCCTCGAAAGGTATCCTCACGAGTGAGGGCGGCGCCACCAGCCACGCGGCCGTTGTTGCCCGCCAATTCGGCATTCCCTGTATTGTCGGCGCGTCTGAGATCAAGCTTGATCTTAAGGAACGCAACTTCACGGCGAATGACATCACAGTTGAGGAGGGGGATTGGATCTCCGTCGACGGAACGACCGGCGAGGTTTTCCTGGGGCAGCTCCCGACGACGATGCCTTCCTTCGAAGAGCAGGAAGAGCTGCTCACGCTGCTCACATGGGCGGATGAAATCACGGCCAGAGATGATGTGCGCGAAGGGCCAAAAGGATTCCCAACAAACGGTCTGCAGGTTTGGGCAAACGCCGATTACCCGGCAGATGCCCGGCGGGCGCGCGATTACGGCGCGCAGGGCATTGGTCTCTGCCGCACGGAGCACATGTTCTTCGAACAAGAGCGATTACCGATCGTGCAGCGTATGATCCTGGCGGATAGCTCGGAAGATCGTACGAAGGAACTCGACAAACTGCTGCCCTTCCAGCGCAGCGATTTTGATGGCCTTTTCGAGGCGATGACCGGGCTGCCGGTGATTGTCCGTCTGATAGACCCGCCTCTGCACGAGTTCCTACCGGAATTGGTGGAGCTGGTTGAAGAGATCGCCACGATGCGGGCGAAGGGTGAGACAAAGGGTTTGAAGGAGAAGGAGGAGCTGCTCGTAAGTGTGCAAAACTTGCATGAATCGAATCCGATGATGGGACTGCGCGGTGTGCGCTTGAGCATCGTCATGCCCGAGATCGTCGAGATGCAGGTGCGGGCGATCTTCGAAGCGGCGGCGGATGTGAAACTTAGGGGCTTCGATCCACATCCGGAAGTGATGATCCCGCTAACGGGCCATATCAACGAGTTAACTGCGATCCAGCCACGGCTGGAAGAGATTGCCAGTGAGGTCATGGAAGCGAAGGGTGTCGAATTTGAGTACAAGTTTGGCACGATGATCGAGATTCCACGAGCTGCCCTAACTTCAGAGGAGATCGCCGGTGTGGCCGAGTTCTTCTCTTTTGGTACGAACGACCTGACGCAGATGACCTTCGGGTACAGTCGCGATGACGCCGAGCGCAACTTCCTGCTTACGTACGTCGAGCAGGAAATCTTGCCGGTGAACCCATTCCAGAGCATCGATGCCGATGGAGTAGGGCGGCTGATGGAGATGTGTACTGCGGAAGGGCGCAAGGCGCGTCCGGAATTAGAGGTGGGGATCTGCGGGGAGCATGGCGGCGATCCAGATTCGATTAAGCTGTGCCACAAGTACGGCTTGAACTATGTGAGCTGCTCACCGTTCCGTGTGCCGATTGCCCGCTTAGCCGCGGCGCATGCGGCGCTGGGGGAGTAAAATCTCCTGACCATCTTTGTAGATAAACACTCAAGAGGCTGTCTCAAAAG
>DAOUTT010000115.1 GCA_030668545.1 Anaerolineales bacterium
CATGTGCCTGGTGCCAGATACTTCAATAGCTCTGGTTTGCCAATTCCATCGAACGGATCACGCAGTATGTCTTCAATGAGTTTGATAACTCGCAGCGCCGTCTTTCGGTCATTCTTTCCCCAGTATTTCAAGTCCTCGATAAACTCCGGTTGAAAGACGGCTTCGCGATCTTTATCCGTCAAGACCGACCTCGGCCGAGAGTTCATCAATCTTCATCATCTGTCCCCCACCCTTAAGCGCCCTGGCAAGCGCTTCGAGTAATCGCGCCGCGTTCGCTGGTGAGCGAAGAAGATGCGCCGTCTCAGTGAGACTCGCTAATTCGTCCGCGGCGATCAGCGCAGCAGGCTCTCCACCTCGGCGATTAATAATCACGACTTCCCTATTTTGGGTCACATCATCCAGAAGCGAAGCAAGCTTCTGTCGTGCTTGAGAATAGCTAATTTCAATCGTCATTCTGTTACTCCTTACTTGTACAAGGTTATTGTACAGGTTATGGTAGTTCTGTCAATACCAGAACTTCATTCCTGCCGTTCCAAAGACATTCATGTTGTTTCCGATATTTTGTGTAATCGGACATAAATACGTCCAGGACAATCGACAATCGTTTGTCGTCCTATAACCCCGCAAGGATTTGGATTTGTTAGGAGAAGGATATTTACTGGGGCGCCCCCTTCGTTGATCGAGCACAAAACATTGAGCTTAACTGGACGGGATCTGATTCATTTATGGCATCGCATGAGGTACGATACCATTAAATTGAACCCTATTAACTTTAGATACATCCAGAATGCTAGGAGCTTCTCTAATCCCCCCGTTTTAAATTGGCTGCGATCTCAGGCACATCTTCAATTGCGGTCTTCCATACCACTTCATTATTCACACCAAAGTAATCATGAATCAGCTTATCTCTCATACCGCTGATCTCCCTCCAAGGTAGATCTGGGTAACGGGAGCGTATTGAATCCGGAACCTTCTTCGCCGCTTCTCCAATGATCTCAAGAGCTCGAACTACTGCGAATTGAGTTTTCTTATCGGCTAAGAATTGTTCCTTATTCATTCCCTGAATAAATGAGGCCACCATATCTGCAGCCTCGATCATGTCGATGATGAAATCTCGATATTCTCGTTCAACCATCAGACTGCCACGATCTCCTTTAGAATTTGTTTCCCTATATAAGGTTTTAATGCATCCCGCATGACCAGATCAACTCTAACTCCAAGTCTGTCTGTTAGGAAGTTCTCCAGCTCGATGATTTTGATTAAGGAAATTGGGGAATGAAAGGTAACAAGGATATCGAGATCACTACCTGGACGTTGGTCACCCCTTCGGTAAGACCCGAAAATTGCTAGTTCATCGACCTTGTAGCGCGATTCAATATCCGGCTTGACAGTCCGGAGTATTTCAAGAATCTGATCGAGCGACTCTAGTTTTTCCATACTTACAATTATACAGCCGTATAACACTTTACATTAGTCGGTCGAGGGGCTCTATTAGCCCTCTCGTACGCGTAATTATACAAATTCATAAAATCAGCTATGAGGTGCCTGATTATTTGTATAATCGGATGCAAAAATTCCGGTTTCGGATTCGCTATAATATTGGACGCTAGATCGCTCGCCGTAAAGCACAATCGTGTTGCATTTATTTGCCGACTATGGCACTGTAGGGCAATGAATTTTCCGTGGTTGGTTGTACTGGTAAAGCATTGCCTGTGATGCACGGTTGTATTGGAAAGATCCTTCCCGGATTGACGGCTGATTTTTGCCATCTCTGGCGTAGGGGCAAGGAAGTGTTCGCAACCTTCAATTTTGATCGCAGGGGATGGCAGCGCCAGACACCGGGACAACAGATTTAGTCGAGAGGATGTTCTGAATTGGCCGCACGATTACGAGTACCACGCATGCGTTTGCCGGTGAGCACGATCCATAAAACATGGTGGCCGTTGGCGGCCAGCTGGCTGCTGATGGCCATGGAACTGCCTGCGCTCAGCGCGGTGATAGCGCGTTTGCCAAATCCGCAAATTAACCTGGCTGCTTGGGGTGCCGTGGTATTCCCGCTTTCCCTTATTATCGAGGCCCCGATCATCATGCTGCTGGCCGCCTCTACCGCTCTGAGCAAGGACATCGCTTCCTATCGCTGGCTGCGCAGATTCACACTCTGGGCCGGTGCGGTGCTCACGCTGGTACATATCCTCATCGCCTTTACACCGCTGTTCGACCTGGTTGTGGTTAAACTGATCGGTGCACCGCAGGAAATCCTGGAAGCCGCGCGTCTGGGTTTGAAGTTGATGACCCCCTGGACCTTCTCGATCGCCTACCGACGGTTCAACCAGGGTGCATTGATCCGCTTCGGACATTCGCGGGAGGTCAGTATCGGAACGGCGATCCGTTTGCTGGCCGATAGTTCGATTTTGGTCGCCGGATTGCTCATCGGGACCGTGCCCGGGATCGCAGTCGCGGGTGCAGCAGTCTCCTTGGGGGTGATCTGCGAAGCGGTTTATTCAGGGGTCAGGGTCCGCCCGGTCGTCAGGGATGAGCTGCCCAATGCTCCAATCGTGGAGCCACCTCTGCAGATGAGACCTTTTCTGGCGTTCTATATCCCGCTGGGGATGACATCCTTATTGACGCTTCTGGTTCTACCCTTGGGGAGCGCAGCACTGAGTCGCATGCCGCTGGCGCTGGTCTCCCTGGCCGTATGGCCGGTGGTTTCCGGATTCATATTCATCCTTCGAAGCATGGGCATGGCCTATAACGAAGTGGTGGTTTCACTGCTTGATAAACCTGGCGCAGTGGTTTCGCTCCAGCGATACGCAGCGTTTTTGGCGGGTGCAACCACAACCCTGCTCATCCTATTAGCCACAACGCCGCTGTCCAGCTGGTGGTTTGAGACAGTGTCCGGTCTACCGCCAGATCTGGCCGAACTGGCGCGCAGATCGCTGTGGTTCGCCCTACCGCTTCCGGCCTTCAACGTGTATCAGAGCTGGTACCAGGGGATCTTGCTGCACACGCGCAAAACACGGGGCATTACCGAGGCGGTGGCGATCTCTCTGGTTGTCAGCCTGGTTGTCCTGACCGTCGGCGTGCGCTTGGGCACCATTGTCGGATTGTATGTGGGTTGGACGGCATTCAGCCTGGGTGGTCTGGTGCAAATGTTCTGGCTTCGACGCCGTAGCCGACCCGCTTTGGAAGTGCTCCATCAGCAGGTCTGACAAATAGATCCAAAACCATCCGCTTCACGATCCCTGATCCACAACAATTTCTTCGCATCGCTTCAATCGTGTGACAACCAGCAAACCAGTTGCCGCCTTTACTTTGCATAACTTTGTGTTCGATTACCCATGTAATCGGAGTCTTATTGACATAAGTTACGGATTCGCTTGAATATGAGACGCTAGATCCCTCGCCGCAAATCACAAATATGTTGCATTAATTTACCAATTATGGTAATTTAGTGCAATGAATTTCTCGCGGTTGGTCGAGGTCGTCCAAGATGAACCGGTTTTCGACACCGGCTTGCTGCTGGCTGGCCAGGTGGAGCCCAAGAATATCCGCAAGCAGCTTTCTCGCTGGACTAATTCAGGTCGACTCTTCCAGCTTCGACGAGGGCTTTATTCTTTAGCACCCCCTTATCGAAAGGTAAAGGCTCATCCATTTGTGATTGCCAATCGCCTGGTGGGGGGATCTTACGTGAGTCTGCAGTCAGCCCTGGCTCATTATGGCCTGATCCCTGAATTTGTTCCCACTGTCGTGAGTGTCTGTTCGGGTCGGCCCAGACAATGGGCGACACCTCTAGGAAGCTTTCTTTTTCGCCACGTGGACAGAAAACATCTGCGCGGATATCAAGCCCTTGAATTGGGCGGCGGTCAACATGCGTTAGTAGCTCTCCCTGAGAAAGCGCTATTAGATCTAATCTATCTCACACCAGGTGGGGATTCGGTCGAGTATATCCGGTCACTCAGGCTCCAAAACCTTGAGCTAATACACATGGATCCACTAAATGAATATTCCAACCTATTTGGGAAACCTAAAATGAGTCGAGCCGCGGATATCCTTAACTCCCTTATTCACGAGGGCAAGGCGGGGGTGAACGAAGAATGAAAGATGTATTGGCGCGCATTGTGGAGGAAAGCGAATCGCAGCTTGTTGCTCGGAACCATATGCGCGAATATCTTCAAGCGCGGACTCTCGCTGTCCTACAGCGCGAGGGAGCGATGGTGCCGCTGGCATTTCACGGAGGCACCGCTCTCCGATTTCTATATCGCTTACCGAGGCACTCCGAGGATCTCGATTTTGCACTTGAGGGAGAAGCTCAGGCGCTAGATTTTCAAAAAGTGGTCCAAGCCAGCGAGAAGGAATTCCACCGGGAGGGCTACGATATCGAAACCAAACTATCAACTGACCGAGTAGTACTAGATGCTTGGCTTCGATTTCCGGGCCTATTGTTCGAATTAGGCCTTTCTGGACAAAGAGAGGAAATTTTTAGTCTCAAAATGGAAGTGGACACGAATCCCCCAAGCGGTGCTGGGTTGGAGACAACAGTCGTACGCCGCCATGTGACTCTCCAATTACACCATCATGATCGATCATCTCTCCTGGCCGGTAAGATCCATGCAATTCTTCAACGAAACTACACAAAAGGGAGAGATTTCTACGATTTGTTTTGGTATCTGAGTGACTCAGGGTGGCCAGGTCCAAACCTAACTTTATTAAACAATGCCCTTGCCCAAACGGAGTGGGCTGGACCAACATTTACTGAACTCAATTGGCGGGCAGTCTTACGAGATCGCGTCAGCGAGATTGATTGGAAAAAAATACACTCTGATGTAGCTCCATTCCTCGAAGACCCCGAAGAAATTGACCTGTTGACTCGTGATAACTTGCTCCAGCTTCTGGTTAGAAAGAACCTTCGCTAAAGCTATCAACCTGGATCTTCAATCGTCGATCAGGCAATGCTGTTTTAATGTCCGGCATCTGTGATCGCAATCATTTATTAGGAGATTCGCGGAAACCCCATACACCCCCCATAACCCTCCGTAAGGTATGTTTTGTAACAAAAATATGGGAAAGACTTATCCTAGAATCTACGCAGACGTTGACCCATATTTCGAGGTTTTTACCTTACATAACTTTGTATCCGATTGACTTTATAATCGGATCCTCGAAGAAATTTGGATCCGATTTTCCTTGTAACCGAAAATAGGTATTTTTTAACTACAGGACCGCGCACGAGATTATCCACTTCAGGTTCTACTGCGAACCTGTAGACCATGATTTGACACTGATCACCATTAGTGATAACATGATCACCATAGGTGATAGGTATGACGGAAACCGAGTTCCAGCATAGCCCACTCTTGGAGAGGTTATTCTCATCCCGGGTTCGGATTCGGCTATTAACACTATTCCTCTTACACCCGGAATCACGAAATCACATCCGAGCCCTCACATCTGAGGTCGGGGCTCAATATAGCGCCGTCTGGAAGGAGTTAAAGAACCTGGAACGGGCTGGCCTCCTGCAAAGTGAAATATCGGCTGGGAGGAAAATTTACAGCCTAAACCCGCAATGTCCACTCATTCCCGATCTCCGAAACATTCTCCTGAAGACTGTTGGTGCTGGTGATCTTGTCCGTCAAACTCTCAGGGGATTCGATGGAATAGAAGAGGCATTCATCTTCGGCTCTTTTGCAGAGGGAGAACCGGATGCCGAATCCGATCTGGATCTAATGATCATCGGTGATATAGATGTATCGCAATTAGCACCCGTCATAGGTCAGATGGAGGAGATATTAGCGCGCGAAGTCAATTACGTTCTCTTCACCTCCACAGATTGGGAATCTCGCCTTGAAGAGGGAGATCCATTCGTAATGAACGTCCGGGATGCCCCAAAAGTAATGCTGATCGGAAGCCATAATGGCATATGAGAAACTATTAAAACAGGGTCGGATAAAGAATTACGACGCAAGCGAACAAGAAATCCAGCGTCTTCTTGATATAGCATCGCGAGATCTTTCGACTGCCAGGAGTATAGTTAGCATCGATCCGGATTGGGCATATAACATCTCATACAATGCCATGCATCAATCCTCGCGTGCGCTCATGCTCCGAATGGGATTTCGTCCTAGGGGATCTGCCCAACATGCCACTGTCATTCAATTCGTAAATAAGACGATCGGGAAGGAACATAAAGACTTCACAGCTCTCTTCGATCAGATGCGACGCAAACGTAACCGCGCCGTCTACGAGACAGCTAAGATCGTAGGCGAGAAGGAGACCATAGAAACACTGTCGCTTGCTCATGATTTCGTCACACTACTAAGAGACCTGATCAATCAAGAGGAAAGCTATACAGATCCATCATAATCAAGAATCAACTGGGGCAATATCGACATTGCGGTCAGACCTCTATCGGTGTCTCCGATTTGATAATCGGGAGCATTTATGATTGCTGCGGAAATCCCATGCAAGGTATGTTTTCTAATTTAATAGGGAAAGTCTAGTCTGTGCCCAGAATCTAGCCAGGAATTGACCAATATTTGATGCTTTTATTCGATTACCCATGTAATCGACATCAAATTCATCACCCCACCCCTTTAAATCCTAACTTTACAGCACATCGCTCGGTGTGTGCCTATTCATATCGACGACGCCGGGATAAAGGGCCTACTTCCAATTACGAGAATCAGTACCAGCGCCCTCTCAAGTGTCTGCTTAACCTTATTATTAGAAGTCTGGGCACACGTATCTAACATATTCAACTATCAGGCTCAGAACTTGAAGATCACTGGTTCGAAACCTAGTCCTGTCACCTGACAAGGTTCACTGATTGCCAATTGCCTTGGGACATCGCAATCTCAAGCGTCTACACATAATG
>DAOUTT010000259.1 GCA_030668545.1 Anaerolineales bacterium
TCGCTGAGCAGTGTGGGCACACCTCGCCTACCAGTGCGTAGCGTTGTTTTTTAATTCTCCAATGACTGGTTATTTCCATATGCTTCACCTCTGGGGTTGATATCCAACCACGGTCCAGTGTATGCAATCATGACTCTCAGGAACTATCAACTCGCTCTCAAATGGTCTCGACGGTAGAAAGGATGTGTGTGGCGGCTGTCGAACCGATTCCGCCGAGGCTTTGAATCAGACCTATCTTGGCATCCACGACCTGTATGTCACCGGCTCGCCCCTGCAATTGCAGCGCAGCCTCGGCAGCCTGGTAAACGCCGGTGGCGCCCCCTGTATCTCCACGGGCTTTCGAGCCGCCAAAAGTGCAGATCGGGATCTGCCCGTCAAGTGCGATCGCGCCGCTCTCGGCGAGTTTCCAACCCTCGCCCGGTGCGGCAAACCCTGCGGCCTCTAGTGATAGTGCGGCGAAGATAGAGTAACGATCATGAACCTCAAAGAAGTCAATCTGATCTGGGTTGATCTTTGCTCGATCCAGGGCTACCCTAACCGCTTTTTCAGCTGCAGGGAAGGATATTGGGTTCGGACGATCGTGAACCGCGACGGCAGATACAGCTGAGGCGGAGGCGTCGATTCGAACCGGCGGGAAAGGTAGGTTTGAGGGGAGAATATCACCGCGGGCTAGGAAGATGGCGGCAGCGCCGTCAGCCACTGGGGCGGCGTCGAACATATTTATTGGATCGCTGAGGATGGCCGCTCTTTGGTAAGTTTCCATTTTGATCGGTCGTCGAAACATAGCGTTGGGGTTCTTTGCGCCGTTAGCGTGTGCGGTGATGCTGAAACCAGCAAATGCATGATCGGGGACGTTGAATTCGAATTCATAGCGCCGCATGAGCATCGCCGCTAATGCGGTTTGTGTCAATCCGTGGATTGATTCGTAATCGGCATCGCTTGATGTAATGAGTGCAGCCTCAACCTCTGCAGTTACGCGTTCAGTGATCTTCTCCACGCCCACCACTAATGCGGTGTTGACCATACCTGAAGCAAGCGCTAAATAGGCTTGCCGCAAGGCCATACCGCCAGAAGCTCCAGCGGCTTCGATAGCGACTGCTTCAATCCCCCGCATTCCTGAAAAATCCGCAAGAAGAGCTCCCAGGTGAGACTGGCGAGAAAGCGCTGGAGCGAGCATATTGGCAACATAGATTGCCTCGGGTCGCATTGCTCCGGTCTCCTCGCGCGCAGCAGTCATCGCCTCAAGCGCAAGTTCGCGCAGCGAGCGGTCCCAGTGTTCTCCCACAGGTGTCATGCCGACGCCGATGATATATACATCGTTATTGGTTTTATGGTTTTTATTTGCCATCATCTTATTGACTCAGTTTTCCGCGAAAGCGGGCGTAGGTTGCATAATCGATCTCGGTTCGACGGTTGATGTAATCTTCAGTGCGCGGCGCCAGCTTGCGGCATTCGACTACTCGCTCGGTGACATGCAAGCTCATCGCATCTGAGCCGGCGCCCGAGCCGTAGGAAACAAGTAAAACCCGATCGCCTGGCTTGGCTGCATCCAGGACGGCTGTCAAACCAACCAGGGCGGAACCAGCGTAGACATTGCCGATGCGAGGCACAAGAAGACCGGCTTTCCATTGTTCGGGTGTGAATCCAAGGGTTTTGCCGACCCTTTGAGGGAATTTCGTGTTCGGCTGATGGAAGACGACGAACGTGTAATCTGCCGGCTTGGTTCCCATAGCCTCCATCAGCTCCTGAGCTGAAGATGTTATATGGTGGAAGTAAGCTGGCTCACCGGTGAAACGTTCACCATGTGAGGGGTATTTCTCATCTGCGCGGCGCCAGAAATCGGGGGTATCGGTGGTGTAGGAATAAGATCCCTCAACCACGGCGAGAGACTCATCCGCTGGGCCGAGGATATACGCCGCACCGCCTGCGCCCGCAGTGTACTCAAGCGGGTCTCCAGGTCGGCCCTGCGCGGTGTCCATCCCAATAGCCAGCGCATACCTTGCCATCCCTGAACCTGTAAACCCAATTGCGGCCTGAATCGCTTCCGTGCCAGCCTTGCAGGCGAACTCCCAGTCCGCGGCGAGGGTGTGTGGTGTAGCACCGATTGCCTCGGCGACGACTGTTGAAGTGGGTTTAACAGAATAAGGATGTGATTCGGATCCCACCCAAACGGCCCGTATGTCTGATGGGTTGATCTGCGCTCGAGCAAGAGCATTGCGGGCTGCCTCGATCGACATCGTGATGACGTCTTCATCGAGTCCGGCAACAGCTTTTTCGTCAATGGGGGTTCCCGCTGCTCCACCTTTCCATATCCTAGCCACTTCTGTCGCTGGAAGCCTGTAGCGGGGTATATATGCGCCATACCCCACAAAGCCGATGGGGTTTTTTGGCTGCATAATCCTTTCGTCGCGTTCCTCAGTCATTGAATTCCTTTCTGATCCTTCTTCTCTGATCCGACGAGCGTGTATACCCACTTCGTCTATTGGAAGAAAAATTACGATTGGTGATGATCTTGGTCCACTAACTCGCGGGCGTGTTTGATATGGATCGTTCCTTGGGCAATCATCTTAGCGGCAATGCGATCGATTTGATCACCCTCGGCGCCTGCGGCGATGGCGATTTGACGAGCGTGCAAGGACATATGGCCTCGCTGAATGCCCTCGCTTGCCAGTGCACGCAGCGCAGCGAGATTTTGCGCCAATCCTACGGCTGCGATCACCTGTGCGAGTTCACGTGCATTTTCGACCCCCATAAGGGCCAGACAGGCTTTCGCAAGTGGATGCACGCGCGTTGCCCCGCCGACAGTACCTACGGCAAGCGGGAGCTCGAGGAATCCTTCCAAATCTCCAGCCTCGTCCGCACCCCACTTACTCAAGGATGTGTACCGACCCGAGCGCGCTGCGTATGCGTGTGCGCCAGCTTCCACCGCCCGCCAATCATTGCCTGTGGCGATGACTACCGCGTCCACGCCGTTCATGATCCCTTTATTGTGTGTGGCAGCCCGATATGGATCGGCTTCAGCGAAAGCCCACGCCTCGACGATCCCATCGCGAACGCTCGGACCAGAAAATGTTTCGAAAGCCAGGGCAGCCGCTGGGATGGTGCATGTGACTTTCGCCAGACGACGGTCCGCCAGGTTAGACAAAATCTTTAGATGTACTCTTCCCTGGCTTAGCGATTCGAGCATTGGGCTGAGGCGTTCTGCGGCGGTGTTGATCACATTCGCCCCCATTGCGTCTCGGGTGTCGAAGATTAAATGGACGATCAACATCGGGCCTGCGGGTGTCTCCTTAAGGATACGGATTTCAAGGTCGCGAGCACCGCCGCCTAGGGAGAGGATCATTGGGTCAACTCGATCTGCTTCTGTGAGGATCTCGTCACGGTGTTCTAGTATCTTGGTCTTCGCTGCCTCGAGGTCAGGAATATCCATGATTTGTATCTGACCGATCATGAGTGGCTCTGTGGTCTCCGCGTGAAAACCGCCACCTTCCCTCGCGAGTTTGGCCATGAAGGATGCGCCGGCGATGACCGAAGGCTCCTCGATCGCCATTGGAACGAGGATTTCTCGGTCATTGATGATGAAGTTGGTCGCTACACCCAATGGGAGTCCGAATACACCGATCACGTTTTCGGCCATATGATCGGCTTGATCCGCTTCCAACCCACCGAGCCTCTCAAAAGCGGCTTTGGTCTTTGCATCCAGACCTGCAACTGCAGCGGCGCGTTCTAACCGCTCATCGATCGTTAGTTTATAAAAACCAGGGAGTCGTGAAGTTTGAGTAGATGTCATCATTTTTAATTATGTCTTATCGAACTGAGCGAGATTCATACACGCCGCGAGCTGGCAA
>DAOUTT010000031.1 GCA_030668545.1 Anaerolineales bacterium
CGATTCGTTAGGTCCGCGCAACAAACTCATCTTTGCGCCGGGATTGCTTGTGGGACATCGCCTCTCCTCATGCGATCGGATCTCAGTGGGTGGGAAGAGCCCACTCACCGGCGGCGTCAAGGAGAGCAACGCCGGCGGGACAACGGGCTTAATGCTGGCCCATCTCGGTATCAAAGCGCTGCTTATCGAGGCCTCACCCACAGACGATCTCTGGCATATCCTGCTTCTGGACTCCCGGGGTGGTCGTTTTGAGCCCGCCGACGACCTCGCCGGAGAGGGCGTTTATCAAACCGCAGAGAAAATTCACCAACGCTATGGATCCGGTATTGGAATTGCCCTCATCGGACCTGGAGGGCAGAGGCAGATGCTCGCCGCCGGCATCCAGAATCTCGATAAGGACGATGAGCCCTCGCGAATTAACGCCCGCGGCGGCTTAGGGGCTCTGATGGGCAGCAAAAGATTGCTCGCAGTTGTAATCGATGCTTCCTCTGGAGAACCGCCCCAGCTTGTTAATGAGCCGCTCTTCAAACATGCGCAAAAACACTTTGTCGATAAGCTGCTCGAACACCCGCAAACGACCGTCTATGCCGATTACGGCACGGCGTCGATGACGATGCTGTGTGACGGCTTTGGCGCACTGCCAACGCGCAATTTTTCAAGCGGCACCTTCGAGGGCGCACAGGCAATCAGTGGCGATGCGCTACGCGATCTACTGCTCGAGCGAGGCGGCGAGAGCCAGACCACGCATGCCTGCATGCCCGGCTGCACGATCCGCTGCTCGAACTGCTTCGCCGACGCGTCGGGGAAGAAGATCGTTTCACCGATCGAATACGAGACGATCGCTTTGTTAGGAAGCAACCTGGGTATCGACGAGCTGGATGTGATCGCTCGTCTAAATTGGGAACTTAACGACCTGGGGCTGGATACGATCGAAATCGGCGCAACCCTAGGTGTCGCCGCTGAGGCCGGGTTGATGGAGTTCGGCGACGGGGAGCGTGCTTTAGCTCTCGTTGAAGAAATTCGCAGGGATACGCCTCTCGGTCGAACCCTGGGGAATGGCGCTGCATTCACCGGATCAGCTCTGGGTGTACGGCGCGTTCCAACCGTGAAGGGGCAGGCGATTTCAGCCTACGATCCACGCGCGCTGAAGGGCACGGGGGTAACCTACGCAACATCCCCCCAGGGCGCCGACCATACGACCGGGTTAACAATCCGCGCTAAAGTGAACCACCTGGACCCTCAAGGCCAGGTGGATGTCTCTCGCAGTGCGCAGATCAACATGGCCGGCTACGACACGCTGGGCGCGTGCCTTTTCAGCGGATTCGGATTTGCCGATGCGCCGGGCGCGATTCGCGATTTACTAATCGGTCGCTATGGATGGGATATTCCAGACGACATCCTTCAGCGGCTGGGTGAGGAAACCCTGCAGCTTGAGCGAGCCTTCAACCGTGCGGCGGGGTTCTCCGCTGCTGACGATCGCCTGCCAGAATGGATGACAACCGAGCCGCTTCCACCACACAACCGTGTTTTTGACGTCGACGCGGAAGACCTGGATGGAATATAACGGCCAATCAGGATCTTCAGAAAGCATAATCGGACCTCCCTGTGGCATGCCCTCACATGGAAGTTGCCCGCTCCTCATGCTTTGAAAATCGCCTTCTTGCCAGGGTTCCCCCATACGGATGAGTAAAATCGAACGCTTTGGGGATACAGAGCCGGATAAAACCTCGTATACTGACTTCACAGTAAATGTGTTGAAACACATGCGCAAAGTGAAGATACTGATCGAATAGGACGCGAGGGGGATACCAACTACCAAGACAATCTGATAGTATTTTGTAAGGTTGACGCAGAATATGCGTCGACGGTACCTGAAAAACTGAATAGCCCGACTCAGCGAAATGGCATAACCACCGAAAGGTGGCGACGCAAAGCATTAGGGTCTAAAGCTGAATACCTCAGCCACGACAGCCTGCTACCGAAACGAGAAGGTATGACTTGAATTCTCTAACCGTGTAGCGTCCTATTGCTCACGGTTTTTTCGTTTACCGGGGCGGAGGGTCCAGGGTACAGAACCGTGAGCAACGCGGTTGGTGAAGAGAATTGGTGAGTGGAATAAACGAAATGAGAAGCTTGAAGGGTAAGAGGTCCACGATGACTAAGCGACACAGAAAAGGGCAGGGGTTGGTGGAATTCGCTCTCGTCATGCCCATATTTCTAACGCTCATAATGGGCATCGTTGAGTTTGGTCGTTTGATGATCATCTACACCGGTGCAGCCACGGCCAGTCGAGAAGCGGCGCGCTACGGCGCATCTGTGGGAATCAGCCCGTCCGGAATCGAACACTTCCGGGACTGCGATGGGATCCGAGCTACGGCTAAAAGAATATCCGGACTCACTCCTATTGAGGACAGTGACATCACGATCCAATATGACAACCCCTCAACCGGCTTCTTTGAAGCTTCCTGTCCACCCAGCAAGTTTGAGCTCGGTGACCGGATCGTCGTGCAAGTCAATCTTACTTTCGACCCGATCGTCCCGTTGATCGACGTCCCGCCGATTCCAATCTCGTCGGAAACAAAACGAACCGTCCTACGGGATATCTATATTAAATAACCCTGTAGGGAACAGCACTTATTTTTACCAGGAAGAGGAGCGCACATCATGAAGACGGAAAAAGAGCGCAAAGGAGAACGAGGCCAGAGTCTCACCGAGTTTGCTGTTGGGGTGACCTTCATCCTGGTCCTGCTTGCCGGCGGCATGGACTTCGGTCGTGCCTATTTTAGCTACATCAGCATCCGTGATGCGGCTCAAGAGGGCGCGGCCTATGCTTCCATTGCTCCTGCCGACGTCACCGGTATTCGAGGCCGAGTTCGCGATACTTCCGCGAACCCTATCGATCTTTCAGCGTTCGGCGATGATCAAATTGATATTGTTATCTCGGGCAGCGCCTGTGCCGGCAATACCATCAGCGTGACGGTGGAGTACGACTTCAACATCGTTGCCCCTTTCATCGCCGGCAACATCCTGCACCTGGAAGCGGAAGCCATCGATACAATCCTTCAGCCGCCTTGCTGAACAATCTGGGGCGTTTAAACACATGAAAAGGTGGTGTAAAATGAAGAGAAGGCGTTCTGAATCAGGTCAGTCTTACATCATCATGGCGCTCATGATGGTCGGCATGCTGGGTTTTTCTGCATTAGCAATTGATGGCGGCATGCTCTATCATGAGCACCGGCGTGCGCAAAATGCCGCGGACGCAGCCGCCATGGCAGCAGCCCTCGCCAAGGTAAAAAGCCAACCGCTCGGCACCGTAGCGCTGACCAGCACTACAAGCAACGACTTCGTTACCACAGCGCAAGCCTGCAGCCCTGCAGGATTAGATTGCATTCTGGGTGTCGGGACCGATCTTACCATCGAGGTGACCAACCCGCCGCGTGTAGGCCTATACGCCGGGAATCCCGAATATATACGTGTATTTATCGAGCATAAAGTAAATACCAACTTCGCCCACCTCGTTTTCTCCGGAGGATTGCACGACGCCGCCGAGGCCGTGTCGCGCGTCTGGCCTACGCAGAATTTCACGCCAGGGTACGCTATCTTCGCCACCACCGCCCATGATTGCAAGGGTGTTTGGTTCTCAGGAACAGGAGACACCAACGTTGTCGGCGGCGGTGTTTTTTCGAATTCCGATGCCGCCAGCGCGAGCTGCCAATCCGGCGTACAGGGCGGCGGCGGCGCGATAAACGTAAGCCCGGCACCGCATGGAATCGAAGTCGTGGGGACGTTTGACATGGGCGGGAGCGGCGCGGTGAATCCTTCACCCATCGAACACGCACCGAAACAACGCATTCGACCCATGATGGGCACCCCCGACTGCAGCGATCTCTGGGATTATGGGTCCATGAAAATCAACAGCGCCGGCGCGCATACGATCCTACCCGGTCGGTACTCAGAAATCACGGTGTTGGCCGGAGCGGACGTCACCATGAAACCCGGGATGTACTGCGTCTACGGCAACAAAGGCTTCACAAGCAACGGCGGCTCGATCACGGGCATCGATGTTTTCATCTATATGGAGGACGGCGGATTTGACCTTGGCGGCAATACGCTCGTCGACCTCAGCGCCGTGGAACCTCCCGATAGTCTGGTGGACCCTTCAAATAACGACTGGGCGGGCATGCTTCTGTACATTGACCCCAATAACACCAACCCGATTACAATCACCGGTGCATCAAACACACAATATACCGGAACGATCTACGCCCCATCCTCTCTGGTCACGCTGGAGGGCGGGGGCACGACGATGGGGATCAACGCCCAGATAATTGGAGATTCGGTAATCATCACCGGCAACGCAGAACTTAATCTCACTTACGACGAGAGCAAACTTTTCTTTCTGCCGCCGGCGCTCGACCTGGTGAAGTAAACTGAATAAACATAAGGATGGTGGTTGCTGTTAGCTGCTAAATCCATCTGAAAATTCCTCACCGGTTAAACCAACATGGTGCGCTGATCGCAACAAGATCAGCGCACCATTTCTAAAATAACCTTAATCCCCGGTCAGAATTGCCGGAGAAAACAGTTTGCGTTTATTGTTCCGGTCTACTCTGGTAAATCCCAGTAGGCATATTCATCGAAAAGGACCGTCATGTTCTCGGTGTCTGTCGATCCGACAGCCAGTCCAATGCGTACGCCTTCCGTATAAGCGCTGTCCTGGATTTCCGCAAGCTTGACGCCGTTAATGTAAATCCAGAAGTTGTTGTCCTTTGCGCCTACGCCGATCCGGTTGGTTTGTCCCGGTCCAGCGTTGATCGCACCGCTGGTCTCCGGTCCTGCGACGTAGTGCACGGCAGTGCCGTCGATGTTGGCCATCACGAAACGACCGTCACAGGTGAGCAGTAATGCGTATCCTCGCCTTGTATCGGGTCCTCGGAAGAAGAGTCCCCAGTGATCGATGCCCTCACATACGGCCGGTGAAGTGGCGGTCACTTCCAGATAGTAGTCGGTGACCTTGGGCCAGGTGAGTTCCCAGCAAGTGACCGATGTAAAGTCTGGCGCGCCCTTGGCGGTCATTTGGAATTTACCGCCCGTAATCTCGGACTTAAAGCAATCATTGTCGTAAACATCCCAATTATCGTCATTGTCGAAATTATCCAGAAATACCGGCGATCCGAGGATGTCGCGGGGGTCGCCCGAGATCGGTGTGGGGGTCGGTCCTTCTGTAGGCAGCGGTGGGGGAATGGCTGTATCTACCGGGACGGCTGGGCCCTCGGTGGATGGGGGCTGCGAAGAGGGTCCAGCTATATTGATGACCAGCAAAAGCAGGAGTAGCGCAATTACAACCCCGACGAGAATGTAGAGCAGGGTGTGTTTATTGCCGCCTCCGTCACTAGCTTCTTGCGGTGCGGGCGGTGGTGGTTGCACAGGTTGTTCGGGTTGCACAGGTTGTTCGGTTTGTTCAGTCATGTTGTCTCCTCCAAGAGAGCTTCACTGTAATTCTACCGTAAATTCGTTTTATCCTAGCCTTTTTAGATGCGGAATGAATCATTGCTCGCCGCAACGAAATTAAATCGCGGCGCACACATCACCGTTCCTGACCTCGGCTCTCCCAACTGTCAAGCGCGGTCTTATAAGCATCAAGCATGCGCGCGGTCGCATCTGAGATGGAATAGCGCTTAACGGCCCGGAGCGCCTGTTTACTTAATTCCCTCTGTCGTCCTGGAACCGCCAAAATATCCACAACCTCCCGCGCAAATGTTTCCGGCTTATTCTCTGTGAGAACGCCGCCGCCTTCGGTCAAAACATCGACCGCCCCGGGCGCCCGTACTGCCACCACAGGAAGGCCGGAAGCCATGGCTTCGATGATGACCAGCCCCTGTGTCTCCGTCGTGGAAGGGAAGACAAACACGTCAGCAGCGGCATAATAGTCGGGGACATCCTCGTGCGGCACCGCTCCAGCGAAGATCACAAGATCCTTAAAGCCAAACTTTGCCACCTTGGCTTTCAGCGCCCCTTCATAAGGGCCTCTTCCCAGCAGAAGCAGCCGCACTCCCGGTCGTTGTTTCTGGATCAGGGTGAATGCCTGCAAGAGCATATCAAGCCCTTTCTCGCGAGCCAGACGACCGACAAAAAGAAGCACATCTTTTCCCTCTAATCCGAAGCTCGCGCGGACCTTCCCTGGTTGAATATCTTGAAATTTCACCAGATCGACTGGCGTGGGGACGACGGATACTCCCCGCTCGATATCATAGTCTTTAGCGAGCATCTCGCGAATGCTCTCTGTAGGAACGACGACGTGCTCACAATTCCGCAGATAACGCTTGATGAACTCATCTGTGATAAGCCCCGCCAATTTCGAGCCGATTGGTGTGTACTCCTGGACATATTTCTCATACTGCGTATGAAAGGTGAATACCAGGGGAATGTTCAATGAGCGCGCAAAGGAAATGGCCAGATCACCCATCCATATCGGATGCTGGGAGTGGATCAACGCCGGTTTTACCCCTTCCACGGTCGGTTCTATTAGGTTTTTTAACGGTACGATAATCGAGATATCAAGTTGATTGGACAGGTCGAGGGATGGAAAACGGAAAATGTAGGGCTCCGCATCATCATATCCCTCGTATTCAGGCGCGAAGATGTGGACTTCATGCCCCGCGGCGATGAGACCTTTCCGAAACAGCATGATCGAATTAACGACGCCGCTGATCGACGGTAAATAAGCGTTGGAGAAAATAGCGATGCGCATAGCATTCCTCCCCGATCGATCTTCCAATCCGCTCTAATCCTGTCTGCCCTTCATTGTACTACCCATCTGGTCTGGCATGGTCCCTTCTGCAGGACCGAAAGTGCTTTACGGGCGGCACATCACATGTTAACCTAGATAAATGTTTAGAGCGCTGTTTAGATGGAGAAAAGCCCCACGGGTTGGCTTGGCTCTCAGTGGAGGCGGGGCGCGTGGTCTGGCCCATATCGGCGTGCTCAAGGTCTTCGAGGAGCAGGGTGTGCCGATTCACGCTTTAGCCGGCACCAGCATGGGCGGCCTGATCGCCGCATCGTATGCCGCGGGAATGAGCACATCTGAACTCGAGGCCGCTGCTTTGAAGATGGCCAATCTGCGAGAGCTAGCGGCGCTTGTCGACCTCCGACCGCCGCGCCGGGGGTTGTTGGCTGGTAAACACGTCCGCAAATACCTCGCCAATTTTGTGGACGAGGACCTCACTTTCGACGAGTTAAATATTCCCCTGGCAATGCAAGCCGTGGACTTGAGAAGCGGCACGGAGTACACCCTCCAAGATGGCAACGTTCTCGATGCCGTTATGGCGACAAGTGCCTTCCCCGGCGTATTCCCGCCTGTTAAGCTCCACGGCTGCCAACTTGTGGACGGGGGGATCTTAAATAACCTCCCCGCCGAACTGCCGCGGCTGCTCGGCGCTGACGTGGTGATCGCCGTTAACGTAACCGCCGCGTTAGACGCAGGCGAATTGGACGCCCAGACAGATGGCTCCATCTTTTCACGCGGCATCGCCAAAGACCTCATGCGCGTCGCCCTCATCGTCTCTCGGGCTATGACAGAAGTGAGGCTGAAAGAGGCGCCACCCGATCTCCTTCTGTGCCCGCCTATTCCGCTCGAAGCTGGTGTTTTCTCCGGCTTCACCCACGCCGCTGAAATCATCGCCGCCGGCGAGACCAGCGCAAGGGAGAATCTAAAAACAATCAAAAATATTACGCATACGTAGGGTCCCCCATCGATAAAGCAGGACCACTGTTCGCTACATATTCAAAACTCTTCCTTCTACATGGTGTTCTATTTGATGGCTGCCTAACAAAGCCCGGCGAAGCGTGCGTGCGACTTTCTGCACCCTAAACACGTATAGGATTTAGATCTATCTTGACTCATTTTTAGGTAACCTCATTGCGAGGAGAAAGCGAGGTATTAACGATGAAACAGCAATCGAGAAACCAGGCTATCGTGTGGGGCGGTCTACTTATCATCTTCGGTGTGGTGGGGCTGGTGGAATCCTTCACCAATCTCACCCCGTGGGTGTGGGTTGCCATCCTTGCCGTCACAGGTTTGGGAATACTTGGCGTCTTTCTCTGGGACCGCTCAGAATGGTGGCCGCTCATCCCCACCTATGTGCTGTGGGCTATTGCCGGGCTGCTGGCGCTGGTTGAATTGAACGTACTGCTCGATCAGTTCTTACCAACATATGTCCTTTGTACCATCGCTATACCTTTTATCGTGGTGTACACGCGGGATCGCGCACAGTGGTGGGCGCTGATACCCGCTTACGTCTTGCTCGCCGTCGCCGCCATGATCTTGCTGAGTGAGACAGGCCTTCTGAGCGATGCCTTCCAGGGCACCTTTGTTCTGACGGCCATCGCCTTACCTTTCCTGTTGATATACCTACAGGACCGCGCGAAGTGGTGGGCGCTCATCCCCGCCTATGTCTTATTTAGCATCGGGATCATGTTACTGTTGGAAGAGCTCGGGATTCTCAACGACTTTCTGATTCCCGCTTACGTCATGTTCGTCATCGCCATTCCTTTCTTCGTCGTTTATGTCCGCAATCCACAGCAATGGTGGCCGCTCATCCCCGGTGGGATCTTGGCCGCAATCGGATTGTCCTTCCTGATGGTCGAGGCCTTCCAATACGTTTTTCCTGCGGTGGTGATTCTGGTGGGATTATGGATCCTGATACGCAGCTTCACCCGGAAAGAACTTATGAGCGATGACCCGTCGTTGCCTGTTGTAGAGGATGAAGGTGATCTGCAGAGCGATGAACCGTCGCTGCCAGTCGTAGTGGATGAAGGTGATCTGCAAAGCGATGAATAGTACATCGGCGATCCAAACAAGATATGTATAATATCGGATTGGCTCTCCATAAACTCAACCCTTGCGGATTGAGCTATCCATAAACGCTCAACATTCGCTCAGGTTGACCTGGGCAGACACAAACACGAGGGCAACAGAAAGATCCCAAAAGCCAGAAGGGGAACTGTATATGTGGGGTTCTAGCAAATGTAACACCCCACATATGCCGGTTTTTCCAGTTGACAGTTCCTCGTTTTTATAGACTCAAACACGTATAGAGAGGAATCCATGGAAGAAAATAATAAGTCCAGCTATCGTTCGATTTTTTGGCCTGTTCTACTTATCGGAGTAGGGATCATTTGGCTGCTTGGGAGCCTGAATCTCCTTCCGGTCCCCAGTCTACGCCTCCTTCTTCGTCTATGGCCTTTGGCGCTGGTATTCATCGGGCTATATATCCTCATCGGGCGGCGCTCGCCTATCATCGGAGGCCTCATCGGCATTAGCTTTATCTTTTTGGTCATCGCCCTGCTCTTCCTGGCTCCCATGCTCGGGCTTGAACCGGAAGGAGAACTCAAAACACTGCAGTTCAGCGAACCGCTCGGCGGTGCAACATCAGCGGACATCACTCTCGACCTGGATAGATATCCCACGACCATCGATTCATTATCAAACCCTGAGATGTTAATCGAGGCGGAATTGGATACAGCAACAGATGTCTCTTTCTCGACCAGGGGAAATCAAGAGAAGATTGTCCGCGTAGAACCCGCGGGCGACTACAGCTTCTTCGTTTTTGATTGGGACAGTTTGCTTATGCGCGACGCCAGCTGGGAGATCGGGCTCAGCCCTGATGTGCCCATGGATCTCTTCGTGGATGTCGGCTCAGGCTCGGCGATTCTCGATCTCATGGATTTAGATCTGTCCAATCTAGAGGTTGATGGGGGGTCGGGGAGCACGACCCTAACCCTTCCCGCAAGCGCATCTTCGTACACAGCGAACATCGACGGCGGTTCGGGGAGCTTCGACATCGAAATCGAAGACGACGCCAAAATAGATTTTGCGATCGATGTTGGTTCAGGCTCTTTCAATATCGTAATTGGAAATAGCTCTAATATCGAGGCGCAAATTGATGGCGGATCCGGGAGCCTCACGATCAATGTCCCTAAGAACGTCGGAGTTCGAGTCGTCATCCGCGATTCGGGCTCAGGCAGCGTGCACATGCCCGGGAACTACACGCTCGTGGATGACCTCGGGGATGACGATAAGGATATCGGTATCTGGGAATCTGAGGGTTACAACGACGCACTGCATCGTGTCGAGATCACGTTTGATCCGGGGTCGGGGAGTTTCAGGTTGAGGTAGTTTTGGCGTCTCCCCTCTCCTCGAAGTCAACAAAACGCCCCTCAGTTTCTGGGGGGCGTTTTCGTTTTTTTGGATGATGACTAAATACTGACTCAGTGTGAGCGTGTGTTCCTCGTAAAATCGAGCTCGCTAACCTTCCGTCATGATGAAGAGAGGATTCATCTCGAAACTGCGGTAGGCCGGACGCAATCGGTCGACGTTGTAAAACTTGTCGACATTCACTGATTTACTCTGGCTCGTCACAACATCGATGGGTACATTGTCATAACGACCATTCCTGAGCACCACCAAGCGACCGTGAACTCCTTGTATGATGAGGTCCAGAGCAAGGTTTCCATACGCCATCGGGACGATGGAGTCGATCGCATCCGGATCCCCGCCGCGCACCAGGTAGCCCAATTTCTGGGTGACAACATTAACGTGGAAGCCGTCGTTGTATTTTGCTGAAAGTTCCTTCAACTTCACCGACACCAGGTCACCGATTCCGCCCAGCTTCTTATGCCCATAGGCGTCCACCGCTAGATCCTTAAAGACCATCTCGCCACCCTCGAACATTGCGCCTTCCGAGACCAGCACGATGGAATATTTACTTGGGTTGCGGTTGCGGTCGTATGAAAGAAGTTCTGCCAATCGATCAATATCAAACTCAAACTCAGGGATCACACAGCGGTCTGCTGCCCCGGCCATCGTCGGCAGCATTGCGGTGAAGCCGGCATAGCGCCCAAATACTTCTATGACCATGAACCTTTCGTGCGAGCCGGCGATCGTACGCAAGCTGTTGGTGATCTGGATCGTGCGTGTGATACACGTGCTGAAGCCAATGCAGTAGTCCGTACCAGGCACATCGTTATCCATCGTCTTTGGAATGGCGACGACCTTCGCTCCTTCTTGGAATAAACGGACCGCATAGCTCAAGGTGTCATCGCCCCCCATAGGAATCAAGTACTCAATATTCAGGAATTCCAGGTTTTTAAGCACCTCGGGGGTGAGATCGTTCATCTCCTGGTTGTAGGTGTCTTTTAAATGGTCCGGCACCTGGCCTAATGTCATATGGCTGGGACGAGCACGGGAAGTGTGAAGGAACGTGCCCCCGGTTCTGCCCGCCTTATTTACGACCTCTTCCGTCAGCTTCATAACACTGTTGCTGTTGTCAGCCTTCTTGTCTCTAACGACGTCAACGATCCCTGCCCAACCGCGCCGCAAACCCACCACCTCGTAGCCTTCCCGTAGCGCCCGTATGGTGACCGCCCGAATGGCTGGGTTCAACCCGGGGACGTCTCCGCCGCCCGTTAATATTCCGATACGACCTTTCGTTTTCGCCATTTCGCAAACTCCGTGGATATATCTGACCTATTGTACTCTCTTGATTGGTTTTCTTGGCAACAAATCTACTCTGCTGTTGCTCTCTTTCTTTCGGTGGGAATATGGGCGCGAGTTAATTACAAAACCACCGCATCATCTTTCGGTGGTCAAAAAGGTGGGCACGACCCCACTCACTACACTCGGGGGCGTTCCGGGCAAAACATCATTTAGCCAGAAAATAAAAACCGGTGGGCGCGAATGGACTTGAAACATCGACCGTATCATCCCGGCGAGGGGCACGGATGTGA
>DAOUTT010000264.1 GCA_030668545.1 Anaerolineales bacterium
TCGAGGCTGAACCAAGCTGCGATCCCACCTTCGGCACGGATTCATAATCCATCGGCGTGTCCAGGACTTCGTCCGTTGCTGGCAACAGCGGCGCTGATGCGCCCGCCGGCAGGATCCCTTTGATCGCCTTCCCGTCGCGAATCCCACCGCCGTGCTCGAAAATGAGTTCACGGAAAGTCGTCCCGAATGGAAGCTCATAATTGCCCGGACGTTCCACGTGACCCGAAAGTGAAAAGATTTTCGGTCCGGTGCTCTTCTCCGTACCTATTGAACGATACCAGTCCGCCCCTTGATTGATGATAGGGGGCAGGTTCGTTAGAGTTTCAACGTTGTTTACAACTGTGGGTTTTGCAAAGAGTCCCTCAGCCGCAGGGAAAGGTGGTCGCAGCCGCGGCTGCCCGAGCTCGCCTTCCATGGATGACAGCAGCGCGGTCTCTTCTCCACATATATAAGCGCCAGCGCCGAGATGGACGTAGATTCTCAGGCTGTATTCCGTATCGAAAAGTCCTTCGCCTAGAAGTCCGCGTTTATGAAGAGCTTCAATCTTGCCCTCAAGTTCATGCGCCAGGTCCCAAAACTCTCCGCGGCAGTAAATATAAGCAGTATTGGCTTGCGCAGCGTACGAGCAAATAGCGACGCCCTCGAGAAACTGGTAGGGATTGCCCTCCATGATTTCGCGGTCTTTGAACGTGCCGGGTTCTGACTCATCCGCATTGGCAACAACATAGCGAGGGAAGACACCGGGGGTGAGGAAACTCCACTTGACGCCCGCCGGGAAGCCAGCTCCGCCGCGGCCGCGCAAATTTGCGGTCTTTACAGTTTCAATCACTTGCTCGGGGGTTTGGTTTTTTACGACGTCTTCAAACGCCTTAAATCCATCGTGCTTCAGATATACGTCGAGATCCGCGATCTCAGGGATGTCCCGGTGCCGCAACAAGATATGTTCAGGCATCGTCACCCTTTTGTCGGAGTTCCTCGATCAGTTCCATGGCCGATTCGAGATCCTGGTTTTCAAAATAATGGATTCCATCCGGTGCTTGAAGTTGAAACATCGGCGCTTTATCACAACCCGCCAGGCACTTGACCTCTTCGACTGTGATTAAACCGTCAGCGGTCGTCTCGCCCATTTTAATTTGCAGGTTCTCGCATAACTCCTCAGCGAATTTCTCCGCGCCGCGCAATGCACAAGGGAGATCGGTACAAACCTGAATACGGTATTTCCCGCCGGGCTTGGAGTGGAGCAGGGTATAAAAGCCAACCAAGCCACCCACCTGCGTTGGATCGACGTCCAAGATGCCGGCGACTTCTCGAATCGCTTCCTTTGAAACGTGTCCATATTCCCGCTGAGCAAGGTAGAGCAGCGGCAGCGCTGCTGCGCGCTTCCGCTCCGGCGGGAATTTGTCGAGAATTCGATCGATCTCTTTAGGATACTTATCTACCAGCAAGGCATGAGCTCCTGATTAGGAATAGCATCTCGCATGGTGCCTGCTCCTCTAATCCTGCCAAACCAATTACCTATCTTCAGACGTGCAGGATAGTTGAGCCGTTCATATTGGATCACCTTTTACCGATCTGAATCTCCTAACACCGGGT
The DNA here is from genome assembly GCA_030668545.1 of Anaerolineales bacterium. Lineage (GTDB taxonomy): Bacteria > Chloroflexota > Anaerolineae > Anaerolineales > E44-bin32 > E44-bin32. The sequence continues at coordinate 1,594 of DAOUTT010000264.1, forward strand.
CAAGGCTGCTGATGATGGCCACGACATCTGCCACAAGGTGATCCTTACATAGCATTGGCAGCGTTTGCAAAGTCGCGAAACTCGGCGTTCGGAAATGCACACGGTAAGGTTTCGGTCCACCGTCACCCTCCAGGTAGCACCCCAACTCCCCGCGCGCAGATTCTATGGCGACGAAAACGGATCCTTTGGGAGCGGGAAATCCATCCGTCCACAATTTGAAATGATGAATAACAGCTTCCATGCTGTGGCTTAATTCGGACCGCGGCGGAGGCACAAACTTGCGGTTATCACTGCGTACAGGTCCACCTGGAAGCGTATCCAGAACCTGCTCGACAATCCGCAGCGACTGCCGCATCTCGCCGATACGGACGGTATAACGGTCGTACGTATCCCCATTTAAACCGACAGGGATATCAAAATCATAGCGCTCGTATCCGCTGTATGGGTTCGATTTTCTCAAATCCCACGCCAATCCAGTCGCCCGCAATTGAGGTCCTGACAGCCCCCATTTAAGCGCCTCTTCACTGGAGATGGCGCCGATTCCCTTCGTTCGATGGGTATAAATCGGATTCTTGGTTAGAAGATCTTCATACTGCTTGATCCGCTTCGGGAAGTATTCAATGAAAGAACGTACCGTCTCCTCAAACCCATCGGGGACGTCTCGCCAAAGACCACCAGGTCTAAAGAAGGATGTCATCATCCTTGCTCCAGAACACATCTCAAAAATATCCAGGATGACCTCACGCTCGCGGAAGCAGTAGAGGAATATAGACATCGCGCCCGTATCGAGGCCATGTGTCGCCAGGAAAACGAGGTGTGAGGCGATACGCTGCAGTTCGACGAGCAGCACCCGGATCGCCATCGCCCGTTCAGGGACATCCAGATCGACCAGCTTCTCAACTGCCAGGCAGTAGCACAGGTTATTGCCCAGGTTATTGAGGTAATCCATACGATCGGTCATCACCAAAACCTTTTCGTACGCTTTGGTTTCCATGCTCTTTTCAATCCCCGTATGCAGAAATCCAATATCAGGGACACAGGTGATGATACGCTCACCATCGAGCTCCAACAGGAGCCGCAATACCCCATGGGTGCTGGGATGCTGTGGCCCCATGTTCAGCAGCATGGTTTCGCCTTCGAGCGCCCGGTCAGAGACCAGGTGCCGAAGTTCGTCTACAGTTATCTCTAGGTTCTTTTCCAACATTCCTACGATCCTCGTATTGAGGGTCCCCGGTTACTTTTTCGCATACGGCTTGCGTTTATCAATCTCGTCGAAATTAAAGGTGAACTGGACCTCCTCGTAACCAAGCGGATAATCTTTGCGCAGAGGATGTCCCTCCCAGTCGTAAGGCATGATGATGCGGCGTTGATCGGAATGATCTCTAAACGTCACGCCGAACATATCGAAAACTTCGCGCTCATGCCAATTCGCATTCGGGTAGATGCTTTCTATTGTCGAGATCTCGGGGGATTCGTTGCTCAGTTGGGCACGAAGGCCGATGAATTCCTTATTCGCCAAACTATAAAGTTGATAGACAATCTTAAAGCGAGGTTCGGAAGGCCAGTAATCCACAGCGGTAAGCGCGGCGAGAAAGTTGAAGTCCAATTCCGCGTCATCACGCAGCATCTGGCAAGCGTTTACAATAGCTTCGTGATCTAGAGTCACTGAAGTTTGTCCCCGGAATTCCTCAACACTCAGGACGCTTTCACCAAGCTCTCGCTGCAATTTCGCTACGGCTTTTTCAACGACAGTCATTCGCAAACTACCTCAGTCAACAGTCAAGCCCAATCTTTAACTTTCTGGTTCTCAACCTTATCGTAAAGAGTCAGGATGCCGTGAATCAACGCTTCCGGGCGAGGCGGGCACCCGGCGACATAAACATCGACCGGAACAATCTCGTCCACGCCAGGGACGACGGCGTAATTATTAAAAATGCCCCCGCACGAGCTGCAATCGCCCAAAGCTATGACATACTTCGGTTCTGGCATTTGATCGTAGATTCGGCGAAGAACCGGAGACATCTTGCGCGTGAGCCGACCGGCAACGATCATCAAATCGCTCTGCCGCGGGCTGGCGCGCATCAATTCCATCCCAAAGCGGCTCATATCATAATCCGCGGATTGTGCAACCATCATCTCGATCGCACAGCAGGCTAAGCCGAACAACACCGGCCACATGGCCCGTACTCGGCTCCAGTTCACCACTTTCTCTAGCGTTGTCGTAACA
>DAOUTT010000272.1 GCA_030668545.1 Anaerolineales bacterium
ACGCTGCCCATGAAGGGGATCGTCAATGCAGGCCAGTTGTCGAACCATTGCAACGGTCCAATACGTTGGAACCAGGTGATGCTGATGAAGTTGGGGATCATCGTCACCATCCCTGGGATCATCATACTGCTTAATAAAATACCGAAGATCAAATTTCTCCCCGGGAAGTTAATGCGCGCGAAGGCATATGCGGCCAGAATGCTGAAGATTAATTCTCCAGCCAGAGTGATGAAGGTAATCTGCACCGAGTTTATGAGGAATTCAGAGAAATTACCCTCACTCCAGGCGAAGATGTAATTGACCAAACCTCCACGATACACTGAGTCGCCGGCCGCCCAATAGATCTCGGATTGGCCGGCATATTCGCGTGCCGTCATTTTCAGCTCGTGCACGCCCAGAGCGTCAGTCTCTTTAATAAAATCGGGGATATTCTCGCTGAGGAGCTCATCCAATTCCCCCTCGCTGTAGGTGAAACGCTCAAGCAAGGGTTGTTTGGTGATCAATTGACTGCTTAAAGCCTCGTTCCTCGTCATTAGCGACGCTGACATCATCCAAATAAATGGAACGATGGAAACGAAAGCCCCTAGAATGAGTACAACGTAGATGAGGACGCGACCTAGACGTCGAGAGAAGAGATACCGTCCACCCGGTGTTGTTACGGTACTGTTATCCATAAAACACTCGCGAGCCCTGAACCTTGTTATTCACATAGGTAATAGCCAGGATGATGGCGAACAAAACGAACGCCATCGCTGATGCGTGACCGAAACGGCTCTTGATGAAGAATTCATCGAAGATGACCACGCTAAATGTATCCACCGTCCCGAGCGCCAATGGATCACGCAGCACGTAGATGTGGTTAAACGCCTTGAATGTGCCTATTACTGCGATCAAGGAGAGGAAATAGGTCGTCGGAGAAAGTAAAGGTAGGGTTATGTGGCGAAAAATCTGCCAGCGGTTTGCCCCATCAATAGCGGCAGATTCATTGATCTCAGTTGATATATTGCCCAACCCGGCAAGATAAATGATCGTGTCATAGCCAACATAGGTCCAGATGGAGTAGATAATAATCACAACCAACGCCAGACTCGGACCTGCAGCCCACGTCGGCACATCAATGCCAAGAGACCTCCCAAGAAGGGTGAAAATTCCATTGGCCTCCATTAACCATTTCTGGTGTTCTCCTCCGAAAAATGTGATGATGGCGTTGATCGGTGAAGCGGCGCGTGGTCCAAAGATCAGGTTGAAGACCACCGCGCTCGCAACCGCAGGGGTAACGTACGGTAAGAAGTACACCACACGGAAAAATTCCTTGCCGCGCACGTTCTGAAACAGCAGGTATGCCAAGACCATTGAAATACCTAGTTGAAATGGGACTGTACCTAAGGAGTAGAAAATGGTTACTTGCAGACCCTGCCACAAATCTTTATCCCCGGCTTCGATGACGGCTGGCACCTCCCCGATCAGCAACCAGGCGCCAATAATCAAGAATAGCGCAGCGAGACCGCGGAAAAGAAAAACCCGATCAGACGTATGGGAAATAGCGCTAGTCCACAATTTCCATGCGAAACCCAGGAGAAGGACACCGGTCGCGATGCTGACGACTTGGATACCGATGGACACTTCCGAGCCAGATTCCCATGCGTCCGTGATGGCCTTTTGCATCTCGGTCCATGTAAACCAGGCGGTGATGATTGCACCCGCGGCAGAGGTCAGAGCCAAGGACATCTGCGTGATGTAAAAGTTCCTGCGCGGGGAGGCGATAGGTCGCCAAAGGATAATTGTCAACAGCCAAGCCAGCGCGAAAATCGTAATCCATTGCAGAAAAGCGGGCCATACGCTCTCGGCGCGTAGCGCCTCACCCATCAACTGGAGAAATAATTCTCGAGTGCGCTCTAAACGTTTCACCTTGTCGGCAATCCCAAGTATTTCGGGTGCTAGAACCACGATATACCTTAGGAATAAGATCACGGACCCAGCATGTAGTCCTCCCAAAAAGAGGTAAATCCAGGGTCGCTCAGCATGTTCTCGTGCCTTGGTTAGGATCTCGCGTGCCATGCGGATTGCTAGATAAGCCAAGCCTACTGCAACACCAAAGAACAACACGTATGCCAAAGTATCAATGGCGCTAGCATAATTCTTAAGTCCAACAAATGGACCTTGCGTGATTTTCCACTTGTGCAAACTGATGTATAGTGCGAAGCCAACGGGGAAAAGGCCGAATGTGAAGATGAGCATCAAGGAGGGCAGGATCATTAAGTACCCGGTCAGATACTCTCGCAACTTGCGGCCACGGCCTCCGGAGAGCCTTTTCTGCAACCATCCGATGGGGGGAGTTTCCCCCTGAACTCGCTCGACCGATCCAACCGCTTGCTGCAACGATCCTCCTCAGGGGCGCAGATTACAAGGTTGGGTAGAATTATAGGTCAATGTATAGGACAATGACCAGTGATCATCATCTATACTCTTCAGAGAGATTAACACCATGACCGATCTCACAAACGCACTCCTTCAGAAGCTCCGTAACCATCGTCTGCCGGAAATCGATCTGGGCGTGGATGCGCAGCATCCTGCTTATGACGGTCTCTCCATCCTCAACATCCCGGGCAGTGTATGTAAATGGCTCGGTGCTCCAGGTCTTCCCCACCCTGGCCTTGATATTCCCGAACTGGATGCACTTGCGGATGGAGTTGAGCAAGTCGTAGCCGTTCTCGTGGATGCGGTCGCATTGCACCGCTTTCTCCAATGGCTCGAGGGGCGCGCTGCGTTCCTGCAACCGCTGGTCGATGAGGGCTTCCTGGGCGCGATTACTTCTGTCGTCCCTTCAACCACAAGCGCGGCAACGACCACTTTGTGGACCGGCCGCAGCCCTGCCGAGCACGGCATTCTGGGGTATGAGATCTTTCTAAAAGAGTATGGCCTGGTCGCGAACATGATCAACCACGCGCCGGCTGCATTCGAAGGTCGTGCTGGGCTGCTCTACTCGGCGGGTCTGGATCCGTTGAGCTTTCTGCCCGTTCCAACTGTAGGACCGCATTTGGCGCAAGCGGATATCGAGCCGCACGCCTTCCTCCATTACAGTATCAGCGGATCCGGTCTCTCGCGGATGCATTACCGCGACGTCCAACTTCATACATTCGGCGGTATCCCGGATCTCTGGATCGGCGTGCGCAGGCTCGTCGATCAACCAATACGCAAGAGACGGTATATCTGGGTTTATTACGGAGGGGTGGATGGACTATCCCACCGCCATGGGCCGGATTCAGAACAAGCACAGGCCGACTTTGCCTCTTTCACTTCTTCAATGATGGAAGATTTTGTGCGCCAGGTGAGCCCGGAGATCGGTGCGAAGACCCTGCTCCTTCTCTTTGCTGACCACGGGCAGATCACCACCCACAAAGACCCCAAATTCGAACTGCGCAACCACCCCGATCTCACCCAGCGTTTTCACATCCTCCCCACTGGGGAAAATCGCCTCCCGTACCTTTACCTACGTCCCGGCCAGGACGAAGCCATCAATGAATATATACAGAAGACCTGGCCGGGGGCTTTTACGACCATCCCCTCGGACCACGCACTCAAAGCCGGTTTGTTTGGTCCTGGCGTCCCTGCCCCCTCCACACCTGATCGCCTCGGAGATGTCACCGTCCTCACCCACGGGGACTCCTACATGTGGTGGGCGAACAAAGAGAATCCATTGATCGGACGACACGGCGGCCTCTCAAGCG
>DAOUTT010000280.1 GCA_030668545.1 Anaerolineales bacterium
ACGACGGCACCTATCCCGTTGGAACGACAAAGTACGAAAAGCGAAATGTTGGACTCGAAATTCCAGTCTGGGATCCGGAGGCGTGCATCCAGTGCAATCAGTGCGCCTTTGTTTGTCCGCATGGCACGATCCGGCCCAAGATCTACGATGCTTCCCTAACCAACGGCGATGCGCCCGAAGGCTGGCAGGCTGTGCCGGCAACGGGCCGCGGCATGGAGAATATGCTGTACACCTTGCAGGTGGCGCCGGAGGATTGCACCGGCTGCGGCAACTGTGTCCATATATGCCCGGCGTTTGCAAAGGATGCGGATGGTCAGAAGACGGACCGCAAGGCAATCAACATGGCGCCCCAACCGCCGCTCCGAGAGCAGGAAGCAGCAAAGTGGGATTACTTCCTCACAATCCCCGACCCCGACCCGGCGCTGTTCAACCGCTTCACCACCAAGGGTTCGCAGTTCCTGCCCACAATGTTCGAATTCTCCGGCGCTTGCGCAGGATGCGGCGAGACGCCATACGTCAAGCTGCTCACCCAGCTTTTCGGGGATCGCACTATCATCGCTAATGCAACCGGATGCACGTCCATCTTCGGCGGCAACCTGCCGACAACACCCTATACGCCGCGCTTTGATGGCAGGGGTCCGGCCTGGTCGAACTCGCTGTTTGAAGACAACGCCGAGTTCGGGATGGGTATGCGCCTCACCGTCGACAAAATGACCCAATTTGCACGGGAGCTGATGGATCAGGTTAAATTGAATGGTAAAGCAGCGTTGGCGAAGGAAATCCTGGATGCCGACGTCTCGACGCAGGAGGGGATCGAAATTCAGCGCGGTCGGGTTGACGACCTCAAGGCGCTTCTCGAGAAGAAGAAAGATCCGCAGGCGGAGCGGTTGCTGAGCATCGCCGACTTCCTGGTTCCTAAATCCGTCTGGATATTGGGCGGCGACGGTTGGGGATATGATATCGGTTACGGCGGTCTGGACCATGTGTTGGCCTCGGGCAAGAACGTGAACGTCCTCTTGCTGGACACCGGTGTGTATTCCAACACCGGCGGTCAGGCCTCGAAAGCTACGCCGCGCGCCGCAGTGGCAAAGTTCGCGGCTGCGGGAAAGGACATGCCCAAGAAGGATCTGGGGGCTATCGCCATGACCTATGGCAACATCTATGTAGCCCAGGTCGCGTACGGCGAGAACATGACCCAACTGGTGAAGGCGATGAACGAAGCCGAGTCCTATGACGGCCCTTCACTGATCATCGCCTACGCTCACTGCATCGCCCACGGCATCGACATGACCACGGCCACAGATATTCACGCGGATGCTGTGAAGAGTGGCTTCTGGCCGCTCTTCCGCTACGATCCACGTCTGGGTGACCAGGGTAAAAACCCGCTGCAGCTCGACTCCAAGGTGCCGACCGAGGACATCGAGACCTTTATGTACAAGCAGAATCGCTTCCGGGCACTACGCCAGTCTGATCCAGATCGGGCAGGAATGCTGCTGGAGGCGATCCGCGATGATGTCATCACCCGCTGGAAGTTCTATGAGCAGATGGCCAGCCTCGATATCTAAGAAAACCGGAGCTAAAAGACGCGCCCCGCGCGAGCAGCGCGGGGCGTTTTATTTAACAGATGTTTTAAGTAGAACGCCGATTATTTCAGTGCATCGGCAATAGTAGCGGCCCAGGATGTGATCGCATCCCAGTCTCGGAAGTCGCCGACCGGCGCCTTGAGGCCCTTGATGACCAGCTTTTCAGCCAGGTTGACTTTCTTCATGTCTAGAACGCCGTGGAAGAAAGCGGTATCGCGAGGCTGGATGCGGTCGGCGATGGGTTGCTGCGCCTCGGGGAAGCGCCAGCCCTGCATTAGTTGAGACGGATCTCCCTCACCCGTGGGCCCGCTAGAAAAGAACCACACTGGCATCTTGGCCATTGCCTTCTCATTGGCTTCCAGAAACGCCACAGCCTCCTTGCGCCATAGACCCACATAAACCGCGCTACCAAGAACAATTGCTTGATACGGGGCGAGGTCGCTGACGCTATCCGTGGGCAGCACGTCGGTTTGAAAGCCTGCTTGAAGAAGCACTTGTCCGATCTTCTCGGCAATCTCCGCCGTTGCGCCGTACTTAGTGGCATAGGCCACCAAAACTTGAGTGTCCATCTGATCTTCCTTTCTGTTTAGAGAGCAATGGAATCGGTCGCCCCGCTCTCAATTTCGATTCTACAATAAGTTTTGCGCAATACCGGTGCTGGAGTCTAGCGTTCGCTCAAGAGATTTGTGAGGACGAGAAGGAAAAGTCTCCTCACGATACCTTGACGAGTCATTCATTGAAGGATCGAGATTAGATTAATTAAGACTATTCCCCCGATGATCCCCAAAGGAATTCCGCTGAATACGCCGGCGCCAACAGTACCTCTGAAGGATTTGGTTTTTATGTAACCAATGAGATGAATAATGCCATTGCCCAGGGCAAGAATTGCCCCGAAAAAAGCAAGGTAATATCCGGCTCTGATATCTAGCAGGATAAGTATCAAGGGCAAGTAGCTGGCAAACACTAAAAAGGAAGCAGCCAATAAATACTTGTTGAGAGAGCCAACCACTTCGTAGGCCTTAAAACCAATTTCCTCGAAAATATGGACCGTCTGCAGGAACAGCAGCATCAGATAGAGGATCAAAAAGAGGTTGTCTGACATAAGCTCATCCTTTTTCTAAAGAAGGGCATAATCCTGGGTTTAGATAAATTCAGATAATCCAAAATGCTTCAAAACGCGCAAGCATCGCAATGTATTCCAGCGGCTTGGACCTCCGGTCTTCTCCATTTCAAAATGGGTTTGGCCTGGATGCCTTGCCTGCACAGGCCAACGGTTATCTTTCCGCCGTTTTTTCAACAACACATCCAGAGCAGGCTGCATTCGCGGATCATAATCGACACCGGCAAACTGAAAATAATCAAGCGCCCTTAAAATATCGTACCGCCAACGAGAGGGATACGACAGCATTAACATACGCTTGTCAATAATCTTTCCAGTACGATCTGAGAGAAACAGGCGGTGTTGTAAAATGAATTCGCAGGCTTCGACCGCAACCTGCTCTAATTCTGCCCGGCGATAACCATAGTTGTTGGCACCATATTCCTGGATCCCTTCCAGGACAGAAACTGTGGAATGCAAGGAACTATGAACAGCGCCCTGGCGGTTTGCCCGGCAATTGAAACCCCCATCGGGCATGTGTTGTTCTAGTATAAAATCCACAATGGAGCGTAGCGCCTCACCCTCCACCTTGAAATAACTCGCGTAGTTCAGAAACATCCCATTTAAACAAACATCACTCTGCTTAATCGTCTTGGAGGGATTGACGCCCCCATCGGGTCCTTTGTGGTCGCGAAGGATGATCAACACAGACTCTATGATGTCCGGATGCTCAGGAGCGACGCCGAGATTCTTCAAATCCAGGAGTGTGTAGTGGCTGGATATCCATTTGGGTTGATAAAAACCTCGCCCCCAATGCCCCTCTTTCTTGCGAAAACCAAGAAACCTTGCCCCCCACCCTTCGCTTACGATGCGGTCCCGAAGATCTGGTTTTTCAGAGGCTAAAAGATCCCGGTGAACTTGATACTGTATGGCGAC
>DAOUTT010000011.1 GCA_030668545.1 Anaerolineales bacterium
AGTGTCTGGGCGATGAATATCGGGTTGTACTATCGATGACCACAATTATTCGAATGCGTCGAGGCGTGGGTGTTTGAAACCTGCACACGCGATGATCTCCCTGGAATCGCAGTCGCAGAGGATGTCACCCACAACCAGGTATCCTTCAGGATTGGCTTACCGCCCTTGGTCTTAGGTTATCGAACTAGAAAATATGTCCTGCTTCAAGCATAAGCGCATGCAGCCAGCGACAAAAAGATCTTTTCCGACGGACACACGCTAAATATCTCTCTGGGTCCAGAACAGTGGACGTTTGCCGGCACGCGGGTGGAGGGCCGCCAATACCTGGCCCCCAGATTCCTTGTCTGGGACCAGGAGCTTGCATCCTTTGATCCTGTCGGGACGAGTCTTTCAAGAGTGGGCAAGGCCACGCCCGGGGCCTTATCTACCAGCGATCACCCGCTAGAGTCCAAGGCACGAGAGAGGGAGAATAGGATCGTCCGAACTTCCCCGAAAGTCACAAGCGGACCATCCCGGACGATGCCCATTTAAGATCGCTGTCTGGCCAGAGGGTAATGATAGGCGACACTATTGCTGACGATCGACGGGGATCTTTTAGAAGGTAGCGTGTGCAAACGTTAAAGGCAGATATGATCGCTGGTCTTCAAGGTATGGGGAGTTTCGCTGCCTCTGCGAAGGTGGCAGCGGAGGATTTCCGGGTAAAGATTTAAAGTAGCTTATTCGTCCATCCCGATTAATCTTCCTGGCGTTGGATATGTGCTCCTAGACTCTGTAGTTTCTCGTCAATTCGCTCGTAGCCACGGTCGATTTGGTTGATGTTCCTGATACGAGATGTCCCCTCTGCAGAGAGTGCTGCCAACGTGAGCGCAAGCCCGGCACGAATATCCGGACTTTCAAGCGGCTCGCCGAAAAGCTTGCTGGGTCCTTGGACGATACAGCGGTGCGGATCACAAAGAATGATATTTGCTCCCATCGATACGAGTTTGTCAATGAAGAACATCCGTGTCTCATACATCCAATCGTGGAAGAGCACAGTGCCATCACATTGAGTGGCGACAACGATGGCAATGCTCATAAGGTCGGTCGGGAATGCCGGCCATGGCATCACGCTAATCTGAGGAATTTTCTCGCCGATATCGAACTCCACGTTCATCTTCTGATCGGCGGGGACGAAGATGTCATGTCCATCGATTTCCCAATCGACGCCTAGCTTATTGAAAACGAGGCGCGCCATGGCTAAATATTCTGGGGCGGCACCTCGGACCGTGATCTCGCCGCCTGTTATTACAGCAGCGCCTATCAAGCTCATAACTTCAAGGTAATCTGGACCGATTGTGTGCTCGCCCCCATGCAGCTTCTCCACGCCGGAGATTATTAAAGAGTTTGAGCCAATGTTTTCGATATTCGCTCCCAATTGATTCAGGAAGATACAAAGCTCCTGAACATGGGGTTCGGAGGCAGCATTCAATATCATCGATTCACCCGGAGCGACAACGGCAGCCATGATCGCATTCTCTGTCGCGGTGACGCTGGCTTCGTCCAGGAGGATCTTTGTGCCCGACAATCCTTTGGGCGCGCGCATGGAGAATTCTTTTTCGCCATACTTAACCTCGGCACCTAGACGTTTGAGAGCCATGAGGTGTGTGTCAACACGGCGGCGTCCGATGACATCACCGCCTGGCGGCGGCAAATTAACCCCTCCCTTTCGCCCCAGCATAGGTCCGGCAAGTAGTACCGAAGCGCGAATTTGCCTGGCCAAATCCGGGTCGAGATCACAATCTCGAATTTCATCAGCGTGCACGCGCCAAGTGTGGGGTTTAAGGTCATCGATCTTCACGCCCATAGTCTCGAGCAGCTGCCTCATCACATGTACATCACCGATCTGTGGGACATTGTGCAAGATAACGGGTTCATCGGTGAGAAGACACGCGGCCAGCAACGGCAGTGCGGCGTTCTTGTTGCCAGAGGGTGTAACTTCCCCTTTAAGTGGATATCCACCTTCAATGAGAAATGCGGGCATGTTTCATCCTTTTAACTTGAAGATAATCTCGTCACCCGGGGCGAGGTTGAGCGTCTTCGCTGCGTCACCGCCATTAATCGCGATTTCGAGCAAGTTTGAACTCCCTATATAGGCCAGCGCCTCGCCCTTCGGGGCGTCGCCGAAAGTTCGACCCAATGGTACTACATTCCCTTGAGGGAGAAGCACCTCGTATTCTTGGGCGATGAGTGTGCGTACTGGGAACGATGGGATCCAGGGCTTGAAGGAAAGGTCATCGTCCGTATTGTCGAACCTGCCAATGCTTGTAATCAGGTTACCAAAAAGGTCGCTGTGCATGATCTCGCCTTGGATGGATCCCGCTCCCAAATCCTTCAGAAGCGGATCAGGTATGCGAACGAGCTCTTGAGTTATCGGACCGAAGTCCTCGAGCGGAATATTCTGTGCAAGATAGGCTGCTGCAGGGGCGAAGATGTCTCTCCCGTGAAATGTATGACTGATTGTTTGCAGCTGATAACGAGGTTTCACTAATTCCGCCGCCTTGTACTTAGCTGACGAATAGAGCAGGAAGCTGAAGAGACCGTTATCCGGACCGACGCAAACCAGGCCGGGCAGCTTAAGCGCAATCGCTCGCCTTCTGGTTCCGACACCGGGGTCAACGACCGCCAGGAGAATGGTTTCGGGTGGGAGGTAGGATCGCACACGCCATGCTTCGAAGGCAGCCCGCTGGACATCGCCAGGGGGAATTGCGTGGGTCAGGTCGATGATGCGCGCATCCGGAGAGATGCCGGCGATAGCCGCCTTCATCATCCCCAGGTAGGTGTCATCCATGCCGAAGTCTGTGATGATCGCGATGTGCTTGGTCAAGATTCTTACCTTGTGAAGCGATTCTAATGGATATAAAAAAGCAGGTCAATCAAGCAGAATTTCACCTCGGGCAGGCACTGTTAAGCGGAAAAAGCGTGAATTGGAGAGCGGTGGAAAGTAAGGAAAAAATGCCCGCTGTGGTAGAATCATATTTCGTGAATATACCTGATAATCAGGTCGAACCCAAGCCGATTAGCATACTATCAGCGTTGTTGACTGGGTTTGACAGAATAGCGGCTAAGCCGCTTTTAATCTTACCACCCGTGCTTTTGGATTTGTTCCTCTGGTTCGGTCCGCATCTGACGGTGACATCATTGCTTCACGCTGCCGCAGCCGGACTGAGTATCCCGGCGGGCACTGATCCTGGCATGATGGAACAGCTGGCTTTCTTCCAGGAAACGCTGGATCTATTTAGTGAGAGGTACAACCTTCTTACGTCGTTCAGCACACTTCCTGGGGGGATGCCTTTCAATTTCCTGTTTGCCCTACTCACGAGCGTATCCGTGGGCATACCGAGTTTGGTGGCGGGTCGAATGCCTGTGCTTACACCACTAGGACTGGCATCACAGTTGGAGGTGCTCGACCCGATATTTGTCTTATTAATATGGTTCACTCTAGCGCTGGCCGGTATCGGCGCGGGTGCGATCTTTCATCGATGGGTGGCCAAGCAGACAGACCCGGAAGCTGAATTTGACCATTTATGGCGGGATTGGATGAAATTAGTGTTTCTGGCAATAGGAGGGTATCTGCTCACAGTAGTTGTCCTCACAACTGGTATGCTCGTTGCCGGGATCAATGGTCTAACTTATATCGCCCTGCCTGTTCTTTTCGTCACCGGAGTTTACTTAGCATTTACCCCCCATGGCATAATCCGCTATCGCCTGGGAATCTGGAGTGCGATTAAACAAAGTGTCCGCGTAGTGCGGTTTAATTTTTTTGGGTCCATTGGATACCTGCTTACTGCATTTCTCATCATGTGGGTATCTACCTATAAGGTCTGGTCTCTAGCGCAAGAAGACTCTTGGATATTCGCGTTGGCCATTATGGGCCACGCTTTTATCGCAACAATGTTAATCGCCGGAAGTTATGTGTTCTTTCAAGGGCGAAGGGATTGGCTCGAGTGGCAACTTGCACGGATCATGAATGTGCTGAATCAGGAGAAAACCAAGCTTACAGAAGAATGAGCAAAGTTTTTGTGCTTGGAGTGAGACGGTAAACCAACCCTGTTGATGATCAATGGGGAATAGAGAGAGGAGAACGCAACGTGGCCAAGCGGTCTCAAAAAAAAGTAAGCAGTTATGCAGCAAAAGATATCCAGGTCTTGGAGGGCTTAGAGGCTGTCCGTCGTCGACCGGGCATGTATGTTGGCGGTACGGATATAAAAGCGCTTCATCATCTGGTATATGAGGTTGTTGACAACTCAATTGACGAGGCGCTTGCTGGGGCCTGTGATCACATCGATATCGTGATCCATCCCGATTGCAGCGTATCTGTCGAGGATAATGGGCGCGGCATCCCTGTCGGTAAACATCCAGAGCAGAAAAAATCCGCCCTCGAAATCGTGATGACCATATTGCATGCCGGCGCCAAATTCGGCGGGGATGGCTACAAGGTCTCCGGTGGGCTGCACGGCGTTGGCGTCTCGGCTGTAAATGCGCTTTCTGAGTGGTGTGAAGTAGAGGTCAAGCGGGACGGTAAGGTCTACTTCCAGCGCTATGAACGAGGCGCTCCAATGGACCCGGTTAAGGCTATCGGAAAAGTCCCAAAAAATGAGACAGGCACGAAAACCACTTTCATGTTTGATCGGACGATTTTCAAAGGGGACTTCGAGTATCGCTATGAGAGCCTCATTCAACGCTTCAGAGAGATGGCGTTTGTCACTCGGGGCGTTGCCATTCATCTGCTCGACGAGCGTGACGGCCGAGAGATGACATTCTTCTTCGAGGGCGGGATCAGCTCCTTCGTTGCATACCTTAATCACAATAGGGGAGTATTGCACCCCGTGGTTCACGTCGAGAAAGAAACGGCTGGGACTGGAATCGAGGTCGCACTTCAATATACAGATGCCTATGCTGAGTCAGTGTATTCCTTCGCCAATACGATTAACACCGTCGACGGCGGTACCCATCTAACGGGACTCCGGGCAGCAATCACGAGAACGATCAACGATTATTCTCGCAAGAACAACTTGCTGAAAGATACGGACCCCAATTTTAGCGGCGATGATACACGCGAAGGGCTTACGGCGATTGTCAGCATCAAACATCGTGATCCCCAGTTTGAAAGTCAGACCAAGGTGAAGTTGATGAACGCGGAGGTCCAGACCCAGGTCCAGCAGGTGTTGGGTGAGGCTTTCAATGAGTTCCTGGAAGAAAATCCGAGAGCGGCGAAGGCGGTCGTGCAGAAATGCCTGACATCCGCAAGGGCGAGAGATGCCGCAAAGAAAGCGCGAGACCTGGTTATCCGTAAGAGTGTACTGGAGAGCATGACACTTCCGGGGAAGCTGGCGGATTGCTCAGAACGAGATCCGAATAAGTGTGAGCTCTATATCGTAGAGGGCAATTCAGCGGGTGGTACGGCAAAGCAGGGCCGGGATCGACATTTCCAGGCCATCTTACCCCTTCGGGGTAAGATTCTGAACACCGAGCGAGCCAGGTTGGATAAGATCCTCTCCAACAATGAAGTCAAAGCGATGATCTCCGCTTTGGGAACCAGCATTGGTGAAACTTTTAGCCTCGAGGGCTTGAGATATGGGCGGGTCATTATTATGACCGATGCAGATGTGGATGGCAGCCATATTCGTACGCTGCTTCTGACATTCTTCTTCCGCTATATGAATCAACTGATTGAGGAAGGGCATCTCTTCATCGCCCAGCCACCTCTTTATCGTATTGGCTACAAGAAAAAGATCCATTACGCTTACACTGATGCAGAAAGGGATCAGATTTTCAAGGAGCTGGGTGTAGACGGAGATCGCGTTTCACTCTCACGTTACAAGGGCTTGGGCGAGATGAATCCGGAGCAGCTTTGGGATACGACGATGGATCCCGCCAATCGGATCCTGCTCCAAGTTACGATCGAAGATGCGGCAGCGGCAGACCGGACGTTTGACATGCTTATGGGTGCCGCCGTGCCACCGCGGCGCAGATTCATCCAAACACATGCGAAGGAAGTTCGCAATTTGGATGTTTGAGCCATTGAAGTCGATTTAAAAAGGGGCTCCGAAGGTATTATCGGAGCCCTTTTGTGTTCTCGATGTTTTTAAGCGGAGTCGAGCAGTTGTCAGGAGAGCGCTGAATTCCCCTTCCCATCGTCATTGTAGAAAGGATCCTTACCTGAAGTATGGTCGGTTGTATCAATGACTTTTTTCACCTGAGGTAGGGCTTCTTGAATCGCAACTTCAACCCCATCCTTTAACGTCACATCGACAAGTCCACAGCCCTGACAACCACCGCCAAAGGTGATATATGCGGTATCGTCCTTATAGTCGAGCAAGGCTACAAAACCTCCATGGGAGGCCAGGCCGGGATTGATCTTGGTGTCCAATAGCTCTTGAACTGCCTGCGCGTCCGCGTCTTTCCAAACAGGATTGGGGTTATCGATCAGAAAGCCTCGTTGGAAATCGTCTTCTTTATAATCCAGCGTCGAGCCCGTAAAATTGGGTATGGTCTCAGGATCGATCAGGACTTTGAAGCCATCACATTTAACTGCTTCATCATCGGCAGATTGATCTTCCTCGGGCACAAACCTCACCGCGTATTGGAACCCTCCTGGCCCGCGGCCCACGATCTGTATCCGCAAAGACATTCCTGATTTGCTCTCATCCTGCAATAAATCCTTGATTGCCTTCTCGGCAGTTTCTGTAATCTTAATCATGAAACCCTCCTAATGCCGGCGCATTATACCGTAAAGCATGGATACCTTTGGGAAAAAGGGATGTTGGTTTTTGTGGAGTGAGGAAGCTCTGCTTCCGGTTGCAGGTGCAGCCTGCGCTTTGAGCGCATGAGTGAATGGATAGATCATTGCAGATGTGATGATTTTTTTCTTCCCCCTATTGTCCCCCAATGCCCCCTCCGCTCTGCTTCGGGGATGCACGCGAGGGGACTGTGGGGGACTTATCATCCCGAGCTCGTCGAGGGACCACTCCCCTAGCGAAGCACTCATGGCTCCTACGGAGTGCTACGCGAAGCGCAGCGTGGAGCACACCCCCCGGATCAAACATCAAGCTCTCAGCTTAAAACAACCATCCAAATTGTATAGACCGGACACATGGGTTACAGGTGCTCGGACACATAGGTTACGCTTTCAGTCAGCCACATTCTGCTTCATCAGGTCAATCTTAGCAACGCTCATGGGTTGGCCATTGTGGTTGTTCCCGCTAAGGCTGCGGTTTTGTTAAAGAACTGCAACATATCTCCCCTTAATCGTGTAGTAATGTATAGGCATGGAAAATCCTTCCGATCGGAGCCTTGTACTCCGAACGAAGCGTGGTGAGTTGGAGGCATATGGTGACTTGGTCCGCCGCTATCAGGGCTTAGTCTTCAATGTATGCTATCGCATGTTGGGAGATCCGCATGATGCGGAGGATTTAACTCAGGAGACTTTTATCCGTGTGCACTCTCATCTTGACTCCTACGATTGTGATCGCCCATTTATCCCATGGGCGCGAAGGATCGCGGTGAATCTCTGCCTGAACTATATCAACCGAAATAGACGGTATGGGTTACCACTGGATGACGAGTTTGAAATGGTGGTCTCTAATGAACGAAGCCCTGAGCGAGCTCAGGAAGATCATGAACGGAAAACATCGTTGCGTCAGGCAATAAGTATGCTGCCTGGGCATTATCGAGCCGTGATCGAACTGCGGCACTTTCAGGAACTGAGCTATTTGGAGATATCAAAAACATTGAATATCCCCCTTAGTGATGTAAAGAGTCACCTTTTTCGGGCGCGCAAATCTTTAGCGCAGAGGATATCAACGGATGTCTGAAGATCGTATGAATCACCATGATGAATGGTCTTTACAAGAGTATTTAGATGATGTGCTCGTAGATGAGGATCGTGAGAGACTGGCGCTGCACCTTGCGCAATGTGATGACTGCGCCGCAAAGTACGCGAGCTTGAAATACCTATATTCAGAGATGGAGCGACTGCCGGATGAACCGTTGGCGCACGATATCTCAGCTAGGGTCATTCGCTCCCTTGCTCTAAAGGAAGATAGAAAGCCTTACTTGTATCTGGTATTAATTGCTCAGCTCGCCACCGCAATCATCGTGTTCGCCGCCATCTGGCCAAGAATCTCCCTTGAACTTGGAAGTATTGGGTATTCCCTCGTGCGGCTCCTGGAACCACTGCAAAAATTCGCGGACCTGTCCGCACAGGGTATCTTTTTAATGAGAGAGTTCCTCAACTGGATTCACAGCCAGTGGATCGCCACGCTGTCCATGCCGGCGATAGATTGGCCGATCACGGGACTTTCGCTTGCCTTGGTGGTTGGAGGGATGACCTTGCTCTGGCTATTGGGCAATGGACTCATGCTCCGGCAGTCAGCGAATGGGCATATTCAGCATTGAGAAACTCTCATCATTCGTTGTGGAGAAGCTCTAAGGAAGAAAGGAATTAGCTTTTAGGGTTACGTTCTAACACAATCTAAAAAGGGAATATTAAGGAGGCATATACAATGGATCAACCGTTTCTTCTTGCGATAGTGGTGGTTTTGATAGGCTTCTGCCTGGCTGCATTCTTTATCACCATCGAAGCGCTTTTCGGAGAGTTGGTCGAAGGTATTACGCGATCAGCAGAAGAAAAACCAGGTCGAGCCTTTTGGGTTGGATTGGGCAACACAGTGTTCTTAATTGCGATTGCGATTGGCTTAATGAGCCTGGCTGAAATCTCAGTATGGGGCATTGTGCCTGCTGTACCAGGATTCTGCGTCGGTATTTTCGTCGCAGTGGGCATCGTTTTTGGCCTCGCAGGGATGGTGCATTTGATCGCCGGTCTGGTATTCCCGGGAAAAGAGGGGTGGAAGCTGCAAGCATCTGGTGCTGGAGTGGTAATCCTGGCTTGCTTGGTTCCCTATATTGGCTGGTTCGGTCTTTTCCCCTATCTCGGTTTACGTGGATTTGGAGCTTTCATCCTTCATCTCATGGAGCTTTACCGTGCGAACCGGATGAGGAAGCAGGAGGAGTCACCAGCCTGATTTGAGATTGCATGATCTGAAGAAGTGAGTGCTTGATCCTTCTGATCTCAGAGTCGAAATATTCGACGACCGCCTCGAACGACATGAGAGCATGTCCCCGAGGCGGTTTTCTTTCTTTAAATATTTTTTACGGTTCTTATCAAGCAGGCCTGGGGTGCGACGATTGCAGCGCGGGCAGCAAATCCATCTATGGGTTGGGTTGAGTTAGATCCCAGGCGAGGAATGCTTCAAGTACCTTTAAGTTCTGCCACAAGTCGGTATCTTCATGATTTGTCAGTTCAATATCTACTGCAGCGATACCTTGCAGCGAAGCCCAGTCGATAAGTTGACCGGTGTACTGGCAGCCGGTCTCAATTGGCGGGTAGGAGTAATCACTCACTTTAGAGATGGCTTCTGCAAGGTTGATGGAAGCGGGGTCTGGAGGCTGACCACCGGGAAAGATACCCAGCACTGCGCTGTGATAGGAGATCAACGCTTCGATCCGGTACGTCAACAAGAAATTCATCAAGGCGCGTGTTTCAGGTTCGGAAGCAGGATGGCTTCCGCCCGAAACATAGGTGTAGGTCCAACAACCCTCCAGGGGCCAGGTTGACTGCCAGAATGCAGGCCAGTTTCGATTCAAGTCAACGAGGTTCTCATTAGCCCGGCCCTTATAACTATCCGACCTAGCTTCTCCATCGGGGTTAAGCGAGCGCAGGATGTACAGGGTGACTGTGGTCGGAATTAAATCCGGTTTCACTGTCAAAACCTGGATCAGTTCATCTGCAAGTCGGATCGTGTTCCCTTCATAGCCGCCATGAATTCCGGCGACGATCATTCTCTGAGAATCGCCGGAACCGAATTGGAAAACCTCCAAATCCCGACCGGCTACGGAAGTGCCGATGGCGATTGGGCCGCGCAAGAAAGGGCTAGGTGTTGGAGCAGCCGTTGGGGAAGAAGCCGGTGTGGGGGTCTCGACGGGCAAGTGAAGCGGCGTAGATTCTCCCGCGATTTTCGGGTGAGAGTTCTGTTCGAGTTGTGCAGATAAAGCGGTGGGGGAAGAGAGGGAAGCCGATTGAATGCTTGAACACCCGCTGATGGGAAGAACGGAAAGCGTGATCGCCATAGCTAACAGAGCACGGACCGCATTTTGCATGAGACGGTGTTGTATAGTATCGGGCGCGACAATTTGAGTAGACCTCGATATTGTCATATACTCTCTTTTTAGCATAGAAACTGGGAGATGGCACTCTTTCCTGGACTCAAGTTCCAGCATTTGGGATTTATAGGTCTTTCTCCATTCTAACTTCCTAAACACTTACAGCAACCCTTCGATCCAGGTTAATGGTAGGCAAATCATTGACCGTTTGCTACAATTGACGAGGTTAGCGCGTTCGTTCTTTTTGACTGAGACCTTAATGCCCCTAAAGACTGGAAGCTTGCTCCGCCATCGTTATCGTATAGAAGGTATTTTTGGCCAAGGAGGCATGGGGGCTGTTTATAAAGCCTTCGATATCAACCTTGGCGTCGCTGTTGCGGTGAAGGAAAACCTCTTCACGACGGAAGATTATGCGCGCCAATTTCGCCGTGAGGCAACGATCCTTGCCAGTTTGCGTCATCCCAATATGCCGCGCGTCACCGATCACTTTGTAATTGAGGGTGAGGGTCAATACCTGGTAATGGATTTCATCAAGGGGGTGGATTTACGTGAGCGACTTGAGAAGCGAGGATCGATCTCTGAGGAGGAGGCGCTGCCGTGGTTCCTCGAGATCTGCGATGCGCTAGTTTACCTGCACAGTCGGAATCCTGCGATCCTGCATAGAGATCTTAAACCCGGCAACGTTAAAATCACGCCAGATAATCGGGCCATGCTCGTTGATTTTGGCTTGGCGAAAATTGTTGAAAAGGGTGGGGCGACAACGACCGGGGCGAAAGCGATGACGCCGGGATTTTCGCCGCCCGAGCAATACGGAACAGGGAAAACTGATTCGCGCACCGACGTGTATTCACTGGGCGCAACCTGTTATGCAGTTTTAACCGCAACGATCCCAGAGGACTCACTTGAAAGGGCGATGGAGCGTGATGAATTAACCCCCATTCGGAAACGAAACCCACGGATAAGCATCGCTTTGGCGAGTGTGATATCCAGAGCGCTTGCAGTGGATCCATCAGAACGGTATCAATCCATCGCCGAATTCGCTTCAGCAATGCAATCGGCATCTCGATCCAGGCACCCGACAGTAATTCGGGATTATGATAATCTGCAGCAAACTGTGATTCCGACCTTAGTTGATGATCCGGATGGCACAGAACCTGTAATCTCTCGTCGAATTCGAAAACGCAGCATACCCAAATCATTAATTGTCGGATTGGCTGCCATAGTCGTTCTTGTAGGGTTGTTCGTAATCATCCCTGATCTTGGTCCAAAATTGGTTGGGATCTTATCTCAGGACCCTACGCAACCTGCTCCCGCTACTTCTGACGGCAGCGAAATTATTGACCCTGGCGCTACACCCACTCAAATTGTTGCCGTCCTCACCGCGTCTTCAACACCGATACTGGCCGGGACGGATACGCCGTCAGCGGTTGGAAGCGAGGCGACAGCGACACCGTTTTCACAACCTACTGCGACATCTACAGGCGGAGGGCTCGGCCAAATTGCATTCGCATCGAACCGAGATGGTCGGGCGCAGGTTTATCTTCTTAATATTGACGGAACAGGCATTCAACAACTTACAAATATCGAAGAGGGGGCTTGTCAGCCGGCCTGGTCACAGGCGGGCGATAGGCTTGTCTTCACTTCACCTTGCCGCGCCAACCAGGAGCAATACCCGGGTTCGAGTTTGTGGCTGATCGACGTCGACCCCGTCGGTAATGCCTCGGAGCCCAAGCAATTGCACACAGCTCCTGGGGGCGACTACGATCCTGCTTGGGATCCAAACGGCAATCGTATTGCCTTCACTTCACTCCGGACCAACCGCCCACAGATCTTCACCATGGATCTTGACGGCGAGAACGTCAAGAATCTCAATAACAACCTGGCTTACAACCGTCTGCCTGAGTGGTCGCCAACGGGGGATCGGATCATCTTCTCTACCTCACTAAGTGGAATAACCGAACTCTGGATCATGCCCGCTCAAGGGGGTGATGCCGTGAAGTTCTCGGCAGGCGACACGCAACGAGACACAAACGCGGCATGGTCTCCGGATGGCAGTTTGGTCTTGTTCCAACGTGTTGTAGACGGGCTCTCTAGGCTAGTCGTGGCGCCGTTTGAAGAAGCGGGGTATCGAGTTATCAGAGTTTGCCCTGAAGGACCACTTGCCACACAGCCTATGGCGGAGCCAACCTGGTCTCAGGACGGACAGTGGATTGCGTTTGAAACTTGGCCAGATGGTGAAAATCACGATATCGCCATCATCAGCAAAACTTGTACGAATTACGGGGAGATCACACCTGACCCGCTTTGGGATTTCGACGCCGCCTGGCGTCCTTCCTCTTAATATTTCTGCTTGAAGCTTTGAAACAAAGATTCATCTGATTTTATAAATTAGGATAAGTGTCAGGTAGTCCATGGCACGTCCGTACTTGAAGATTGCCTGTTTTTTAGACCATAATCATTGTGTGAAGATGGTTTATGAGCCTTGTCTCGTATCTTGGTGAAGGCTGGATCGTGCGTCTCAACAAGCTACTTATATGCAGGAATCTAAAGGAGTGGAAAATGACGGCAAAGATCATTGACGGGAAAGCAATCGCGGCTGAACTACGTGAAGATGTCGCCAAGGGTGTGAAGGAATTAATCGCTGCGGGAGGAACTAAACCGGGGCTGGCAACGGTGCTTGTTGGCGATAACCCGGCGTCTCATACCTATGTGCGCATGAAACGTAAAGCTAGCGCTAAGGCGGGTATTGAATCTTTTCATCATGAACTGCCCGACGACGCTTCCCAGGAAGAAGTCGAGAAACTAGTTAAAATGCTGAATGAAGATTCCAAGGTGCATGGAATCCTTGTCCAACTTCCACTTCCGGCAGGTCTAGATGAGGAGCAGATTCTGCGAACGATCAGCATCGAAAAGGATGTTGATGGGTTCCACCCAGTGAACATAGGGCGTCTGGCACAGAAGGGCCGCGAACCGCTCTTTGTTCCCTGCACACCGGCTGGATGCATGGTCCTGCTGGAGAAAGCGGGAGCGCAGATAGAGGGAGCAAATGCAGTTGTTGTAGGCCGATCGAACATCGTCGGTATGCCGGCGGCACTGCTGTTGGTGAAAGCTAACGCCACAACCACCATCTGCCATTCCCGCACGAAAGATTTGCCCGCTGTCTGCCGAGAGGCGGATATTCTCATTGCCGCCATTGGTCGGGCAGAGATGATCCGTGGTGATTGGATCAAACCCGGTGCATACGTTATTGATGTCGGCATGAATCGTGTTGACGACCCCAGCCGCGAGAGGGGGTATCGCCTGACGGGCGATGTAGCTTTCGACGAGGCCATGGAAGTTGCAGCGGCTATTACCCCTGTTCCTGGCGGTGTTGGCCCGATGACCATCGCCGGTTTGCTTGCAAACACGCTCCGTTCTGCTCAACGCACTTTACCCTGAGCGCGATTCGTCCAAATAATTACTCGCCGGCCTCTAAAAAAGGGCGGCGAGTTTGTATTAAGTATGACAATTATCCTGCCCGACAATGTTGTCTGACAATTGACGCATTCAGGCGAAGATGCTAGACTCGCCATGTCAATCCAGGGAGGGCTGATGGCGACGTTATTGATCTGTAATGCCATGCTTCTAGTCACGATGGATGGTCAACGGCGTGAGATCCCCAATGGAGGTTTTTACGCCGAAAACGGCTGGATCAAGCAGGTTGGTCCCACTGACGAACTTCCCAAGAATGCCGATGAAATCCTCGACCTCGATGGACATATCGTTCTCCCCGGTCTGGTGAACACACATCATCATCTGTACCAAACCCTCACGCGCGTAATTCCTCAAGCGCAGGATGCCGATCTCTTCAGTTGGTTAAAAACCTTATATCCTATTTGGGCCGGGCTTACACCGGAAGCTATCCGTGTATCCACCCAGTTAGGTCTGGCTGAACTGGCATTATCTGGCTGTACAACGGCATCTGACCACCACTATATATTCCCGAATGACTGTCGACTTGATGATCAGATAGAAGCGGCTCAAGCCATGGGCATGCGCTTGCACGCCAGTCGGGGTTCCATGAGCCTAGGTGAAAGCCAGGGCGGATTACCGCCTGACGATGTTGTGGAGGCGGAGGAGTTTATTCTCGAGGATACACAGCGGGTGATCGAGACCTATCATGATCCTAACCCTGGAGCGATGACCAGGATCGTCGTTGCCCCGTGCTCGCCATTTTCAGTTACGCCGGATCTCATGCGGGAAAGTGCAGCTCTTGCTAGATCTAGCGGTGTTCAACTCCATACGCACCTGGCGGAAACATTAGATGAGGAATCGTTTTGCATAGACAAGTTTGGGCATCGCCCCCTGGCATACGTTGAGATGCTGGATTGGGCCGGGGAGGATGTCTGGTTTGCGCATGCAGTCCATATCAACCCCGCAGAGGTCGAGCGGATGGCGGATGGTGGTATGGGTGTGGCCCATTGTCCATCATCCAACATGCGCCTCGCCTCAGGAATCGCGCCTATTCGACGGTTTTTATCTCGAGGTGTGAAAGTCAGTATCGGCGTTGATGGTTCCGCAAGCAATGATAGCTCTCATATGATCGCAGAAGCACGTCAGGCAATGTTGCTCTCGCGGGTTGGAGCTGCAGTAGCTCCGGAAATCGATGGCGAGGGATCATTGCTGACTGCCCGTCAGGTTCTCGCTCTGGCTACCATCGGAGGGGCAGAGGTTTTAGGAAGAGATGATATCGGGGCTCTTCAAGAAGGTATGTGCGCGGATTTCATCGCCCTGAACTTAGACCGGGTTGACTTTTCGGGTGCGCTTCACGATCCATTGGCGGCAATGTTCTTTTGTAATCCTGTGCAGGTCGATTACAACTATGTCCACGGCCGGGCGGTAGTTTCAGAGGGGAAGCTGCAGCCCGTGGAACTTCCGCCGCTTATAGAAGCCCATAATCGCGTAGCGTTAAATCTCGCGAATAGGGATTGAGATATTGTTTCCATACCCTACTTTGTGAAAGAGATGATGATGGATACTAAAAGTTTGAGCGAATTAAGCCGATCACTTGTCGATGTCGCTATGGGCAGAATACCGGCAGATGTCGTCATACGCGGCGGCCGCTGGGTTTGCGTTCAGTCCGGGGAGATACTCCCTGGATTCTCTGTTGCGATTTTTGGGGAACGCATTGCCTTTGTAGGTCAGGATGCGGATCATACTATTGGACCCGAAACTCGGGTTATCGAGGCAGAAGACCGCCATATTGTTCCCGGCTTGTTAGATGGCCATATGCATGTTGAGTCGGGCATGATCACTGTTGGAGAGTTTGTGCGCGCGGTGGCCCCGCGCGGCACGACTGGGATGTTCATCGACCCACATGAGATCGCAAATGTCTTCGGGCTTGATGGTGTGCGTCTCATGGCAGATGAGGCGGCTGCGCAGCCTATTCATGTGTGGGTACAGGTTCCAT
>DAOUTT010000114.1 GCA_030668545.1 Anaerolineales bacterium
AAAGCCCGAGATAAAGACGTTTCCTCCTTCATGGATTTGGATGGTTAGTTTGAGCTGAGAGCTTAATGTTTGATCCGGGGGGTGTGCTCCACGCTACGCTTCGCGAGGGGAGTGGTCCCTCGACGAGCTCGGGATGATAAGTCCCCCTAAGTCCCCCGTTGGGGGATTTAGGGGGAAAACATTAAGTTAATCCCAATGACTTCAATGATGTAGACGGAAAGAGAGTAATATCGTTTTTCTTACTCCCCCCGTTCGCCCCCCATGGGGGCTGCAGGGGACCATTTCATCGTCCCCCTCACCCCCTTCCGATTGGCTAGGTATGCAATCCATATACGCCCGAGTTCTAAAGCCGGGCTCTGTCCAATCCTCTCCGAATTGCGTTTCAATGGGAAGAAGAGAAATTGAGATCTCAGTCGGGGTTTGACGTGTAATTAATAAGTTCCAACAAACACTTCTTCACAATAGCTGGAGGAAAACCGATTTTACTAACTTGCGAGGGTTCTCTACTTTCGAGGAATATAAACTAAGATTTGGGGAGCGCTATTTGTATCGCTTCTTCCAGCTCCTCGAGCGTCACGGGTTTAAAAACAAAGGCGTTCGCGCCAATCCGCATGGCTTCATCGACCTGGATGTCAGTTGTCTCCGACGAGAGCATTACCACCGGAATCTCTTTTAAATCATCACGCATACGTAGAAACTCCAAAAAATCGATCCCGCTGACCTCCGGCATATTGATGTCCAGCACTATTAACTCCGGCCGGTCACCCGCAAGAAGCCGCTTGGCTGCACTGCGTGCATCGCGGAAAATCTCAACCGTAGAATCGAGAAGCTGCAACATCAGCTTTACGGCATGGCTCATCTCATCATCGTCGTCCACTATCCAGACTGCCCGCATTCTTTCCTCCATTAGCCAGTGAGCGCTTCTTGAATTTGCTCCGCTGTCTTTGATGTGATCCCGGAGATGCTGGCTAACTCTTCAAGGCTCGCTTGCCGAATCCCTTCGAGGTCACCAAAGGTCTTAATTAATGCCTTCCGGCGTGCCGGACCGACACCATTGATATTGTCGAGCTTGGAAGCCAGCCCTCCACGCCTGCGTTGAGTCCGATGCTGCCGTAGGGCGAAACGATGGGCTTCATCTCTAATCCGCTGAACAAGATACAAACCTTGAGATCGTCGCGGCAGGATGACGGGGTCGGCTCGATCGGGAAGGTAGAGTTCCTCGTGCCCTTTTGCCAATCCAACAACCGGCACACGCTCTTTCAGATTGTGTTCCTCCAGGATCTTGAAAGCCCTACTGAGCTGCCCCTTGCCGCCATCGACGATTAGAAGATCCGGTAGCAAACCAAAACTCTTATCCAGTTGACCGCCTGGTTTCCCAGCCTCCTCGTTCGCAATCTGCCAACGTCGGAAGCGCCGCCCTAAGATTTCCTCCATGCTGGCGAAATCGTCTTGACCCTGGACATTCTTAATCGTGAATTTCCGGTAGAGTTTCTTGCTGGGTGCTCCCTGCTCGAATACAACCATCGAACCCGCTGCGGCTGTCCCTTGTAGATTGGATATATCGTAGCACTCAATGCGATTTGGTGGGGCTTGGAGAGCCAGCGCCTCCTGGAGCTCGCTCAACGCCTGTACGTGTTTGCTGCGATCCGCCTCCCATTTTGCCTTTAAAGAGGCCAGGGTCTCCGCCGCGTTTTCCGCCACCAATGCCACCAGATCTCTCTTCGCGCCACGACGCGGCACCTTCAAGTAGACCTTTGCCCCACCGCGCCGATCGTTGAGCCAGGTTTCGATGATGCGTGCTTCCTCTATCTCAATCGGCAGGAGAATTCGCGGCGGGATATGAGTCGCCTCAGTATAGAACTGTTTTACAAAAGCCTCCACTAATTCTTGATCTTGAGCCTCACGTGTACCATCAAGCACGAAATACTCTGTCCCGATGAGTTTACCTCTGCGAACAAAAAATATCTGAATGCATGCATCACGTTCGTCTCGAGCGAAGGCGATGACATCCGTATCAAGCTTATCCTGCGTGACAACTTTCTGTCCCTCGACGACCCGCTCGATGGCGATCAACTGATCGCGTATGGTTCCAGCTTTCTCATAATCCAGCGCTGCCGACGCTCTCTCCATCTCCTGCTCAAGCCGGCTCACGATCGGATCCGTGCGCCCTTGAAGGAATCGCCCGAGGTCATCGATCATCGCTCGATAACCCACAGTGTCAATTTTCCCAATGCAAGGCGCCAAGCAGAGCTTAATATCGTTATAAAGGCATGCACGTCGGTCTTCGCCTGTGATCACGCGATCGCAGGTGAGATAAGGGAAAATCTTGCGTAACACATCAAGAGTCTGATGGACGGCCCAGACACTTGTATATGGACCATAATAGCGTGCCCCATCATTTAATACCCGACGTGTAACCATGACTTTCGGGAAAGGGTCTTGCCAAAGGATTTTAATGTACGGATATCTTTTATCATCCTTAAGGCGGATGTTGTACTTTGGTCGATAACGCTTAATGAGGTTCATCTCCAGAATTAGCGCCTCGAGCTCTGAGCTGACAACGATCCATTCAATATCCTCGATCTTCAAGACCATCTCGGCTGTTTTGCGGCTGTGGTTGGCGGCTTTGTGAAAATAGGATCGAACCCGGCTGCGCAGGTTGACTGCTTTACCAACATAAATAACCCGGCTCTCCTTGTCCTTCATCAGGTAGCAACCGGGTTTGTTGGGGATTCCCTGTAAGATGGGTTTGAGACGATCAGATGCAGCCATACTGAGTCGATTCTAGCATATCTGCCTCACGCACAACTTACGAGAAGCCTTCATATTATGTAGATTTTCAGGAAATAGGCTTTCCAATCCTTTCGTTTTGAATATTCCCATTGCATCCTGGGAGACAGTATAATCGCGGGACTATGCTAAAAATCATACGCCGCCTGCCGTTTTACCTAATTCTAACAGTCGCACTTTCTGGGTGCCTAACTACTAACCCCGCGACGACTCCCGGTCCACCGACGACGATTCCAAGTTCGCCGGTGCCTACAGAATTGGCAACAGAGGTGCCACAACCAGCGCCTCGCAGTCTGACGCTCTGGGTCGCTCCGCCGTTCGACCCGGATTCAGAAACTCCAGCCGGCGCATTGCTCACAGAGCGTTTACGAGCTTTTGAGCAGATTCATCCCGGGTTAAGCATCCAGGTGCGGGTTAAGAGCATTGATGGCCCCTCGGGGTTATTAGAGACGCTCGTCGCTGCGAATGCCGCCGCGCCGGCACTCCTTCCGGATGCGATTACATTCAGCACTTCGAACCTGGAGGATGCAGTTTCTAAGGACCTGATTGTCGGGTTAGATGGTGTTCTCCCGGTTCCCGAAGCTCCGGATTGGTATGAGTTTAGTCTACCCGCCGCGCGCGTATCGGGGAATTTCGTTGGGCTTCCAATCGCTAGTGAGGTAGATATCCTCGCATACCGTAGCGATCTCTACACATCACCTCCCAGAAGTTGGGATGATCTGCTCGGTGAACCGCGCAGCTTCCTCTTTCCTGCCGGTGACCCGCTGGCAACCTTCACATTGGCACAGTATCTCTCCTTGGATGGTTATCTCCTCAATTCTGATGAAGATCCAGCCCTAAACCCCGCTGTGTTATCCGAAGTTTTAACATTCTATAACGCAGCTCTTGCCGCTCAAATTCTCCCTTATTCCGTAAGACAAATCACCACTGCGGAACAATCCTGGTCTGTGCTGCAAGATAATGGTGCGGCCAGCGCGGTGACTCCTTTAAACTTCTATATGTTAGAGCGTGATCCGGAGAAGTTTTCCGCCGTACCTCTTCCAACCCAGGGTGGCGCCGGTGTAGGTCTCGCCTCAACATGGTCCTGGGCAATCGTCACACAGGATGTCGAGCGGATCCCAATTGTCGCCGAGTTGCTTGCCTGGCTTAGTGCACCTGACTTCCTCGGGCTGTGGACTCACTCACTGGGGATGCTTCCACCTACAAGCACATCATTAGCAGCCTGGCCGGAAGGGGACGACGCCGCCTTAGCCAGCAGCCTTGTCACCGTAACGCAACCGATGCCTCCATCCTCGCTTCGCCTCACGATAGGACCAGTTCTTTATGATGCTGTCGAAGCCGTCATCGGCGGAGGAGAAGCTCCAACGACCGCGGCCCAAGCCGCGGCGGAAGCGCTCGCCAACCCGTAATTTCCCGGCCGTTGATGGAGATCTCGTTCAGGCTATGATAGAACTCCCTCGATTTGATGATCACAAGAAACACCTACAACTTATCTCTCTTCAAGCACTCGAGGCTGCCGATGCCCATCGAGCTGTTCGAGAGCACCTGCATCTTTCCAGCAAAGGTATCGAGGCAGGGACGCACACCTTGGGGTTGAAACCCGGGGCGCGGATATACCTGGTCGCGTTTGGAAAAGCGGCACCGGCAATGACCAGCGCCGCAGTGGAAATCCTTCAGAATCAAATCGTTGCCGGCGTCATCGCTGCGCCACGCCATATCGATGATCTACCACCTTCAATTCAAGTTTTCCGTGCCGGTCATCCCCTGCCGGATGCTGGCAGCCTCGCCGCGGGGCGCGCTGCCGAGCTGCTCCTTGAAAATACCACCGCTGATGATCTTCTGCTTGCGCTCATCTCCGGTGGAGGATCGGCAATGCTCGAACTGCCGCTTCCGGGTATCGAACTCGAAGATCTTCGTCTCCTAAACACACTTCTCATCCAATCCGGGCTTCCAATCCACAAGATTAACACCATACGCAGAGCCCTTTCTCGCATAAAAAATGGCGGTTTGGCGCGACTAGCCGCTCCTGCGCGTGTATTATCCCTTATCCTTTCAGATGTCGTCGGCGACCGTCTTTCAGCCATAGCATCGGGACCCACAGTCCTGAAACGTGCCTCACGAGCTGAGGCGCGTCACATACTTCAGGAGAGCGGTTTATGGACAGAAACCTGTACATCAATCCGTTTCGCTCTTGATCGCCCCGACCCTCCGTTGGAAAGGGCACGACATCCAAGGAATATTTTAATCAGAAACAATTCACACGTCGTTCAGGCTGCCGGACAACAGGCGCATGCTCTCGGCTTTTCTGTCAAAACCCTTACAACAAAAATGCAGGGCGAGGCCCGCGAAGTCGGTGAGCGTTTCGGCCTGCAGATAAAAAAAATTCGCGAGCGCGGGTCTATCGAAAAACCTGCCTGTCTATTAATGGGCGGCGAAACCACGGTTACGGTACGGGGCCAAGGTCTTGGTGGACGCAATCAAGAATTGGCGCTCGCCGCGGCCATCGCCCTTGCAGACACACAGCATGTAGCCGTCATGAGCTTCGCTACGGATGGCGTGGACGGCCCCACGGATGCAGCAGGCGCTATCATCAGCGGGGACACAGCGGCCAGAGCAAGATCACTTGGGTTCATGCCACAAGAAGCGCTTCAAGAGAATGACGCTTACCCTCTTCTAAAAGCTGCGGATGCTCTCCTTCACACCGGTCTGACCGGCACAAACCTCAACGACTTGGTCGTCGGTCTTATTTATTGAGCTAACACCACATCTCGGAAATTTACCTCGTTTGACCCCTCAATAAGCGGCTGATACAATCCCGCCGCGACTTACATCTAACCCAGGAGGATTCATGCCCATCCACTTTGGAACAGACGGATGGCGGGGAGTGATCTCCGACACGTTTACCTTTCACAACTTGCGCCGTATCTCTCAAGCAATCGCTGATGCCGTCGCTTCGGAGGAGTGGCTCAACGGAGTAATGAGCGGACCGAAACCAGATTCGAAACGCATGGTCGTCGGCTTCGACACTCGTTTCCTCTCCGACCGCTACGCGGCTGAAGCGGCACGGGTGCTCGCCGCTAATGGGTACAAGGTGTATCTCACCACAGCTGACGTGCCCACTCCGTCGGTCTCCTACACCGTGAGACACCTGGGGGCGATCGCAGGAATAATGATCACCGCTTCGCATAACGCCCCTCGTTACAATGGGGTGAAGCTCAAGGCCGCACAGGGTTACTCAGCCGCCAGAGAACAATGCCGGAGAGTGGAGGTTTATCTTAGCGACAACGAGTCTCGAGGTCGGGGACCGAATTTAATGGATTTCGAGCAAGCTCGCACCGAAGGTCTGATCGAACGTATAAACCCCACCCCGGCCTATTATGATCACCTGAGACAACTCATCGATTTTGACAAGATCGCAGATAATCCACAGCACATCGTCGTTGATTCGATGTTCGGATCTGGCAGAGGGCAAATACGCGGCATACTGCAGGGCACAGGTTGTGAGGTGTTCGAGGTTCGCGGAGAGATGAACCCCGGTTTTGGCGGCATTCATCCTGAACCTATTGGGCACTACCTCGGCGCGCTTGCCGGCGCGATCGCCGCCGGCCACGGCCAACTCGGCCTGGCTACGGACGGCGATGCCGACCGTCTCGGCGCCATGGATGGTCGTGGACAGTTCGTCGATCCACATCGCATCATGGCTCTTTCACTCAAATACCTTTTCGAGAAACGTGGTTTTCGCGGGAAAGTCGTAAAAACAGTGTCAACCACTCAGATGATAAACCGCCTGGCCGAGAAATATGGGCTTGAAGTAATAGAGACACCGGTCGGATTTAATTACATTGCCGAGTGGATGCTGCAAGATGATGTTCTCATTGGCGGCGAAGAATCTGGTGGGATCTCCTTCAAAGGACACATTCCAGAGGGGGACGGTATCCTCATGGGGCTTTTGCTCACCGAGATGGTCGCGGAAAGCGGCGCCCCACTGGACGAGATGGTCGCTGATTTGCTCGCCAAGGTTGGACCAGCCCACTATAAACGCGTTGATCTGCGCCTTGCCCGTCCGATTGTGAAGGAGCAAATGGTTAAACAACTCGCCGAAGACGCGCCGTCATCCATCGGCGGTGTTGAA
>DAOUTT010000179.1 GCA_030668545.1 Anaerolineales bacterium
GAGGAGCCATCCGTCGATCCATCGTCGATGAGAATGAGCTCCCATGGCTCACCCAGGTCATCCAAGACCACCTTCACCCGATCGTAGAGTTGCGGAAGCGACTCGATTTCGTTGTAGACCGGCACTGCGACAGAGATGTTGATTTCGGATTTCGTCATTCTATTCACCCTCCGCCGTTCTTCTTCGCGTCGGCATCCAAAGCACTCTGGAGTGCTTTGAGCGTCGGTTCAATAACAATCGGTTCACCGGCGGCATCCATCGCCCGCGCTACATCTTTCAACCCATTGCCGGTATTCAGCACAACGACACGGTCTCCCTCCGCAAGGAGGTTCTTCTCAACTGCGGCTAACAGCCCGGCATAGGCAGCCGCTCCCGCGGGTTCGGCGAACACAGCCGCCTCACGGCCAAGCTCTGCAATCGCCTCTAAAATAGCGGAATCTGGAACTGCTATGTAAGCTCCACCGGTCTCCGTTGCGGCTCGCAAGGCGCGTAAACCGTCACGCGGCTGGTCCACCGAGATGCTATCCGCCAATGTATCTGCGCTCACCGGGAGTATCTCCTCCGATCCAGCCTGGAAGGCATTATAAATCGCAGCCGATCCTTCAGATTGAATCCCATAGAGCCGCGGGATCCTTTCGATCCAGCCCAATTTATGTAAATCCTTAAAGCCTTTATGCAAACCGGAGATGATGTTCCCATCCCCAACGGACACGATAACGGCATCCGGCGTAGGCCATCGCTCCTTTCCGGAGCTCTCACCACCGCTTTGAATCGACAATTGTTCACAAATTTCGAAAGCTGCTGTTTTCTTTCCCTCGGCTGTGAACGGGTTGAAACCCGTATTTCGGCAATACCAACCGAATCGCTCCGCCGCCTGAATGGTGAGATCAAAGGCATCATCGTAGGTGCCTTCGACGAGGACCACACGTGCACCGAAGATCAGGAGCTGCGCGATCTTTGCCGGTGGGGCTGTCGTCGGGGCGAGTATTACAGCGGGCATCTTTGCCGCTCCTGCCATGCCTGCCAGCGCTGCGCCGGCGTTGCCGGTTGAAGCTGTAACGATTACATCCACACCGATTTCCTGCGCACGGGCGACTGCGACGGCGCTGGCGCGGTCTTTAAAAGAAGCGGTTGGGTTTCGCCCATCATCCTTCAACCAGAGTTTCCCAAGACCTAATTTCCCAGCAATCGACTGCAAATCAAAGAGCGGCGTCCAACCCACCGCCCTCAACGGAGTTCCCAAATGGCCTGGGTCTTGTACAGGGAGGAGCGGTAAATATCGCCAGATAGAAGTGTCCGCCGAACGTCTGATGTCACCGGGTGAAACCTCACGACGAATCCTATCGTAATCAAGGATCACGTCTAGATTCCCGCCGTCATGCGGGCAAGTATATTGGACATCTTCTGGCCTGAGTTCCTGACCACAGATGGAACAGCGATAGCCCGTAAAGTTCGCCATTTACAGCCCTCGTTCACCGCGGATATAAGGCAAGCCCAGCGCTGCCGGTGCACCCATGCGCTTGCGGATCGCCTCGCGTGAGCCAATCACGAGGACGACGATGGTAAATGCATAGGGCAGCATCTGCAGGAAAAATCCCCAATAAGGATTGTAATAGAAGGGATTCCGAAGACCGAATATCTTCAACGGCCCCTGTATATCGAGGATCATTCGACGGAGAGCGCCGAAAGCGTAAGATCCTCCGGCTGCACGTATCGGATCCCACTGTGCGAAAATCACCAGACCGATGGCGATCCACCCCTGGCCGGACGTGGTGAGATGGCTGAACCACCCCGGAGAAACTGCCAGGCTGATCGTCGCCCCGGCAACCCCTGCGAGCATCCCGCCGACCAAAACATAGAAATAGCGCAAGCGGTTTACGTTGATACCCAAGGCATCCGCAGCTGCCGGATATTCACCAATCGCTCGCAAATGCAGCCCCGGCCGCGTGCGGTTGATGTAATACCAGGCGAGAGGAACCAGCAGATACCCCAGATAAACCATCACGCTTTGTTCTTCAAACATGATAGGGCCAATGAAAGGAATGTTCACCAGAACTGGAATGCTAAACGAGGGTAAAAGGGCAACAGCCCCAGCCTTGCTTAACCCCTCGCCGAAAACCAGGCTCAAGCCTGTGCCGAGGAAGGTCAAGGCCAGGCCGCTTACAACCTGGTCGGCCTGGAACTGGATCGTGATTAGCGCATGAACCTGGCTCAGCAGGCCAGCAGCGAGCATGGCTACAAACATCCCAAGCCAGGGATTGCCTGTCGCCAAGGCTGTTTTATATGCGCTCATGGCGCCGATGAGCATCATCCCCTCAAGACCAAGGTTTAGAATCCCTGATCTTTCGGTGAAGATCTCCCCGATTGTTGCGAACAAAAGAACTGTTCCGGAGGCGATGCCAGCATGCAGGATGATGATTGGATCCATGTCTACGCCTCCTGCCCGATTTGTACAAGCCTTATCCGATTGCGGAACAAGAAATCACTTCCGATCAGACAGACCAGGATAATCCCCTGGATGAGCATTGGAATACCTGATGGCTGGATCTCCCTGCCAGCCAGGAGCAGCCCACCGAAGAGAATCGAAATCGGAACGACCAAGATAGGGTTGAGCTTCGCCAGCCAGGCGATGATGATCCCCGTGAAGCCGTAGCCGGATGAGATTGCCCCCTGAAGGCGATGTACAACTCCAGAGATCTCCAGCATGCCGCCCAACCCCGCCAGTGCACCTGAAAGCATCATCACCAGGATCGTATTCCTGACGATGTTGATCCCCGCGTAGCGCGCGGCGCGCGGGTTGTCTCCGATCAAGCGAATCTCATAACCCCACCGGCTGCGGTAGATAATCCACCACACCACCCCAGCGGCAATTAAGGCTATGACGAATCCTAGATGGATGGTAAGCCCTCGAAACATAGGCACCTGGGCTGCGTAATCCGTCAATCGCGGCAGCCAGGCCGTTTTGGGAAACTGACGGCTCATCTGGAATCCACCTTCAGACCAAACACCGAAGATGAAATAGTTATTCCACGCCACAGCGATGTAGTTCATCATTAGCGTCGAAATGATTTCATTGACGTTGAATTTCGCTTTCAAATAGCCAGGAATAAATCCCCATAAAGCGCCCGCGAGCATACCCATGACCATCATCGCCGGGATCATCAGCCACGGCGAAGTCTCTGGTGGAAGAAGTGGTGTAAGCACGACTAAACTTGCCCCGAAGGCACCCAAGTAGAATTGACCTTCAGCGCCAATATTCCACAAGCGCATCCTGAAAGCGACAACCGCCGCCAAGCTGACGAGAATGAGCGGAGTAGCTTTTACTAGAGTGTCTGAGAACACGCCAATACCACCAAAGGCAGCCTTGGCCATGAAGGCATAGGCCCGAATGGGATCTCCGCCCACAAGCATTAATACGAACCCGCCAAGAATCAATGCAAAGGTTACAGCACCAAGCGAAACGAATAATCCCAGCCACCCCGGTTGCTTCATGCGGGGTTCCATCCGCAGACGGAACCGTGCTCCACCACGGTATTGAGCAAATAATGAAGGCTTGGTCGTCATTGACTCACCTTCCTTGTCTCGGCCAGATCCTTCTGCCGAGTCCCGGTCATCATTAGGCCCAATGTTTCAGGGTCAGCTTCTCTCACCTCACCCATGATTTCTCCCTCATAAATCACGTAAATACGATCCGAGAGCGAGATAAGTTCTTCCAGTTCCTCTGAGATAAGAAGGATCGCAGCACCATTCTCACGCTGCTGGAGCAGCAAGCGTTGAACGGATTCGATCGCCCCAACGTCCAACCCACGTGTTGGCTGCATTGCAATCATCAACTTCGGCTCGCAGGAGATCTCGCGCGCCAGAATCAAGCGTTGAAGATTTCCTCCCGAGAGCAAGCGTGCGGGTGTTTCCACTGTCGGCGCTATGATGTCATAGTCTTTGCGCAGTGATTCCGCTCGTGTGTTTGCAGAGATGCTGTCAATGGACCACCCTCTCGCGATCGGCGGTTGCCGATACCCCTTCATGATCAGGTTATCAGTGATGCTGAGATTCGGGGCTGTACCGACATGGGTTCGATCTTCAGGAATATGTGAAACGCCGGCATCGATTACCTGTTTTACATGGCTCGACCTGCGCTGCCTTGATAAATTACCTTCGATGAGCGTCTGTCCATGCACAATCACTTTTCCTTCTGTGATTGGGCGAAGACCGGTAATCGCTTCAGCCAACTCTGTTTGCCCATTCCCAGCCACGCCGGCTACGCCGACGATCTCACCAGCCGCAACGTGTAGTGATAGGCCTCGTAAAGCCTGAATACCTTTATTATTCAAGGCCTTGAGCCCTTCCACCGCCAGAACGGTATCTCCTGGAGTTTGCTCGACCTTATTCAATCGAAAGAGTACATCGCGACCCACCATCTCACGCGCCAGGTCCTGCTTCGTTATCTCTTTAACTAGCAAACCCTCTGCGCTAAGCTTCCCTTTGCGCAAGACTGTAATCCGATCTGCAATAGCCATGACTTCATCGAGCTTGTGGCTGATGAAGATGATTGATTTCCCCTCGGCAATCATGGACCGAAGTGTCATGAACAATTCTTGAATCTCCTGCGGGGCCAAGACCGCTGTTGGCTCGTCCATGATGAGCACATTCGTCCCACGGTAGAGCATTTTTAAAATTTCCACACGCTGCTGCTCACCGACGGATAATTGCCAGATTCTTGCTCGTGGATCGACCTGGAGACCATACTGCTCCCCGAGGTCGGAAATGATTTGATCATAATGGGATAAATTCATATTGAAGCGCGGTTCATCGAGACCCAGGAGGATATTTTCGGTCACAGTTTGAGTGGGCACGAGCATAAAGTGCTGGTGGACCATGCCAATCCCGTAGTTGATGGCATCTCGTGGGGAGCGCAGATCGACAACCTCACCATCAACCCGGATCGTACCTTCATCGGGTCTATATAATCCCGTGAGGATATTCACCAGGGTGCTCTTGCCTGCGCCGTTTTCGCCCAACAAGGCATGGATCTCACCAGACCGTAAGGCGAAATCAACCTGGTCATTCGCTAAGACCCCCGGAAATTGTTTGGAAATGCCCCTCATCTCCACAGCATTAACGTTTTCAGTCATCCTCCCACCTTTGCAATTTGATTAAATGTCTATAGTTGTGGGTCGGCGCTCCCACAAAAACGCCCACCCAACACTAAATTGGGGGAACAGATTAATAGATCGAAGGTATCTCATC
>DAOUTT010000269.1 GCA_030668545.1 Anaerolineales bacterium
ACGGATGAGGTCACGCGGGAAGAGATCGGGCGCGAGGCGTTTGTCCAGAAAACCTGGGAATGGAAAGAAAAATATGGGGGGATCATCACGCAGCAGCTGCGCCGTCTCGGGGCTTCCTGCGATTGGACGCGAGAAAGATTTACGCGCGACGAGGGCTTATCCGCGGCAGTTCTGGAAGCCTTCGTCCGGCTGTATGAGAAAGGATACATTTATCGAGGGACGTATCTGATCAATTGGTCCCCGGGGCTCCAAACGGCGGTAAGCGATCTCGAGGTGGAATATCACGAAGAACAGGGTTTTCTGTATTACTTTAATTACCGCGTGGAAGGGTCTGATGAAAATATCCCCGTGGCAACGACCAGACCTGAAACGATACTCGGCGACACAGCGGTCGCGATTCATCCCGAGGATAAACGGTATCAGCACCTTATCGGAAAGACCTGTCTCGTGCCCATTCTCGATCGTCAAATCCCGGTTATCGCCGATGATTACGTCGACCTGGAGTTTGGAACAGGTGCGTTGAAAATCACACCCGGACATGACCCGGCTGACTATGAGATTGGTCAGAGGCACAACCTACCGGTAATCAACATACTCAATGCGGATGCGACGATGAACAATGCGGCCGGCCCGTATGCCGGTCTGGATCGATTCGAGTGTCGCAAGAAGCTCTGGGTGGATATGGAAGCACAAGGGCTCACGTTGAAGACCGAACCGTACACATTGCAGATCCCGCGCAGCCAACGCGGCGGCGAAGTCGTTGAACCGATGGTATCGACGCAGTGGTTTGTCCGTATGGAATCGCTCGCCGCGCCAGCACTGGAAGCCGTGCGCAGTGGGCAAATCCAGATAGTCCCGAAGAGATTTGAGAAGGTCTATTACAACTGGTTGGAAAATATCCGCGATTGGTGTATCTCTCGCCAGCTCTGGTGGGGGCACCGGATTCCAGCCTGGTATTGCGCTGACTGTGGTGAGATTACCGTCGCTCGTGAGGTTCCCAAGCAGTGTGCTCATTGCGAGTCATCTGCTATTACACAGGACCCGGATGTGCTCGATACCTGGTTCTCCTCCGGGCTGTGGCCATTCTCGACACTTGGATGGCCGGATGATACCGAGGATCTCCGCTATTTCTTCCCGACGAC
The DNA here is from genome assembly GCA_030668545.1 of Anaerolineales bacterium. Taxonomy (GTDB): domain Bacteria; phylum Chloroflexota; class Anaerolineae; order Anaerolineales; family E44-bin32; genus E44-bin32. The sequence continues at coordinate 1,143 of DAOUTT010000269.1, forward strand.
GATGATGGAGACGGGATATGACATTCTCTTCTTCTGGGTGGCGCGCATGATCATGATGAGCCTCGAATTCACAGGTGAGATTCCCTTCGAGGTGATCTACTTGCACGGGCTGGTCCGAGTGAGTAGCGGGCAGAAAATGAGCAAGTCCTATGGGAATGTAGTCGACCCGCTGGAGCTGATGGAAGAATTCGGCACAGATGCGCTGCGTTTTACTTTGCTGACCGGATCGACCCCCGGCCAGGATTCAAAGATGAACCTCGAAAAGCTTGAGGCAAATCGTAACTTCGCCAACAAACTCTGGAACGTCGGGCGATTGATCATGAACGCAGTCGAGCGCGAGCCTTCCAGCCTTGACGAGGACAGCCCACACTCAAATGCAGATCGATGGATCTTGTGCCGCCTGGCTCAGATCCAGTTGAGCGTTGACCGGCTTTTCGCAGCTTATCAGTATGGTGAAGCCGGGCGACAGCTCTATGAATTCTTCTGGGGCGAGTTCGCAGATTGGTATCTTGAGATCGCTAAGTTGCAGCTTGAGGGTGGCGAGGGCGCTGCCGGGCAGACGACGAAGATCATGGTGCAGATATACGATGCATGCCTGCGCATGCTGCATCCATTCATGCCCTTTGTCACGGAAGAGCTCTGGGGACATTTGAAACGTACTTGTGTGGAGAGCAGCGCAAGTTATCAACCAGAAGGGGGTTGGGAAGAGGCTCTGATCGTTGCCAGATGGCCAACGGCAGATGAAGGAGCCGCAAAGCATGTAGAAGATGTTGAGAATTTCCAGGTTGTTATGGATATTGTTAAGGCCATCCGCAATGTGCGTATCGAGAAAGGGGTTGAACCGCGGCGGCGGATACCGGCTGCAATCCAGGCTGGGAATGCTGTGGAATACCTTACGAGTTCGAGTACTGCAATTGCCGCTCTCGCCGGTATCGATTCTAAACAGCTTCAAATCGAGGGTGCTTTAGATGAACGACCGGAAAATGCACTCGCGCTGGTGATTCATGGTGTCGAAATTTATCTTCCACTTGAAGGTATGCTCGATCTTGAGTTGGAGAAGCAGCGGCTGCAGGAGCAGCTCGCGGATGCCGAATCTCAGCAGGAGAGAATCGAGAAGCTGCTCGCAGGAGCGTTCGCCGAGCGCGCTCCTGAAGATGTCGTCGAAAGGGAGCGAGCGAAATTGCGTTCGTTTGAGGAGACGGCTGAAAAAATCAAGCAGCAATTAGAATCTTTAGGCTGAAACAGTGTGAGGATTGGGGTGCGAATAAAACCTCCCGCGGGATAGAAAAACCTGCGGGAGGTTGGCGGACCGACACACGGGTTGGCCCTTCGAAAGAAAATAACCCTTTCAACATCTTTGTAGAGACGTAGCATGCTACGTCTCTACGGGTTCTGAACGCAGATTGACAGTAGCCGGCACACGGGTCGGGCCCGACGTGATCGGGAGATTGTAGGGGCGCACCCATGTGTGCGCCCGAATTTCAAATCGCCAAGAGGAAGGGCACGGCATTGCCGTGCCCCTACAGGTCTTGAAAACGAAAAGGGAACAGACCGGAACGCGGGTCGGCGCCCGCGATTTATATTCGACATGGGCTGTCACGAACGCGAATATCTGCTATCGTTATACTTAATCGTAGAATGAAAACATTGTTTCCCCCAGCCACAACACGCAGCAGCTATCTCCCCTTGAAGGCGATCGCACCAGGGTTGGCCCTCATCGTCGTGATGAACGTCCTGGCGGTGACAGGGGTATGGCCATCTGACCCGCTCTGGAGCATGGTCTCGTCGATCATGCTTTTTGCCATACCCTGGGCTACATTGATCGTACTCAGACAATCACCCGCCGTATTTGCATACCGCAGCGATCGAGCCGGATTGAATTTCGCCTGGGGTGTTCTCGCTGGGGCCATCTGGCGCGGATTGAGCATGTTCTTTAATTACCGCATAATCTATGCCGGAAGTGTTCCGACGGAGGGGATCAGCCTGCTCTTTTTCGGGTTTATTTGGGTGCCATTTGTCGAGGAGACTTTTTTTCGAGGGTACATCGGAAAAACACTGAACGCCAACTTGGGTCCGGCAATGGGGATCTTTCTACAAGCGGTTCTTTTTACATTTCAGCCTGTTCACTGGCAGCAGGGATGGATTCCGCTCATCAGTATCTTTGGTTTTGGCCTAATCGCTGGTTGGCTTGTTGAGCGCTGGGATTCAATCTGGGCAGGATGGGGCGCACACGGCTTTGCGAACGTGCTCCCTGGGATTTTGCGTCTATTCGTATAGTCAATATATTAGCTGTAGTTTTAGACGATCTCATCGAGCTCTTATGATACAGCCCTGCTGTGTATGATATACTCCTGCGCTTGGAGGTTTAATGAAGCGAAACGGATTCAATTTGCAGCGCTGGGTTTCAATTGCGTTGCTTTTAACATCTGTCGCGCTTTTTTTCTACCAACTTGTCGCCTATAGCCGGCATAGATCTCAGTTACCCCTGGAATTAACGATAGCGGGAATAAATGTCGGTGGGCTCGATCAAGCGGAAGCGCACGAACGTATCCTGCAAGTATATAGCTCCCCAATCGAACTATTTTATGATGAAAACCTGATCCTGC
>DAOUTT010000211.1 GCA_030668545.1 Anaerolineales bacterium
ACCATTCGCGAACAACTTCCCAGGGGGAACCGGCGATGGCATCCAAACCCGCCCATGCTCGAACGGCGAGGGCCAGAGCTGCCAGGACAATCACGCCGAGAAGAACTAGAACGAATAACCTTCTGCGCCGCCCAATTCCAAGCCCTTCCCAAAACCAAGCCGAGGCGATAATCGCAAAAATCACGATCACAAATGGTGGTGATATCGGCAAAGCCAGTATCAATGCAGATGCCACGACGATCGCGATCCCACCCTTCAACTCACCATTACGCATCCGTTAATAACCGTAAAGGGAAGCAGCCAGGGCAGCCATGAGAAAATGCTCGCGCATCTGCGATGCACCCAGCAGCACCGCCTCAGGATATAGCGCAACGATCCAGGCAGTAATCATCGCCACCTTGTCCCCCATAACAGAAGCCGCAAATCCCCAAGTGAAAAGCACCGCCAGTGCCGAAACCGCGGCCGACATTACGACGATTAATAATGGACGCTGGGTATCCGGGCTGAGATAGCGATAGATGCTGGAGCTAAGAAATAGCAACCCCCCGTACTGGTCGCTTCCCGTCGGGTTTGTAAACGCGGTTGTAAGAGCTTGGTCCATGCCGGATCGTGACCAGGCATCGGTATCGCGTTTGTAAGAATCCCAGAACACATAACCGGCCCTTTGTGGTTTCTCGTCATAACCCCAGACTGGTAAACCCCGATAGAGCACGACCCCCACGAGAACTCGCAAACCCAGGGCGACCAGTGCAGCGACAAGCAGGGCTTTTCCCGCGCCTTCTTTTTTATAAAACTTCCAAACGAAATAAATAATGAGCAGGGAGATGCTCATTAATAGTGAATAAGCCAACCATCCTTGGATGGTGAAAGCAACGAGATCAGAACAGGCCAATATGGCGCAAGCAGCCAGCGTCGGGAGGATCCACGCCAGAGCAATCCCAATTCGTTTCAACGGTCAATGACCTCCAGGTCGACTTTTCCCTTGCTCCAAAACCAAAGACTGCGGGCGACCAGGTAAATAACCAATACCTGCAAAGGTACAAGAAAACGCGGGTTGTCGCCATGATCGAGGAGCGTTTGCAGGATGGAAGTCATCCAGATCATTCCACCCACCACCATAGCAATTAAATCGAACTTCAATCTTCGGCGCCACTTGGCACTTACAACAATCAACGCGCTAAAAGCGATGAAAAGGAAATTCGCCAGCAGGGAGATTCCCCGTCCAACAATCGCCATCCCACTCAAGATTCCCCCTGCAAATACCGATTGTACCGCTTCTGGACGCCAATAAACGGGCGCTTTCCAGAAGGAGATCCAGCCGGCGATGACGTTTCTTAAATAGAGATCGGGATGTTGCCTGATCAACCACCAGGAGAGCCGCTGCATCTCGCGCGCGAGATCATAGAAACCTAAGCCTGAGGCCTTCGAGATCTCCGGGATCGCCTCCCAAATGGCATTAGTCTGCACCCCGCGCGTAGCGATCTGCGCATCCCGGAAGCGTATATAGGTATCGCGAATGGATGCGTACTCATCGGGAAGAAACTCGAAGTACTCCCCCGTATGCTGCACGAGGCTGTAACCGGCCATCGCTGTGGGCGATATTACGTGATAATGCTGTTTCATATAGACCAACCAGCTGCCCTGCAGGACTAACGGTCCGAGGGAATACAGCACCACGAAAAGCAGCTTTTTTTTCCAATCCCCGTTTGCTGCAAGCCAGACGAAGGGAAGGAACCATATCGTCAATGGAAAAAACAAAGGACGGACCAAGCCCACCACACTGACGGCCACTCCCAGAAAAAGGACGAGGCCATATCCCCAAGCAGATTTCCTAACACGGGTGAAACAAACGAACAGGCAAAGACTTAGAACGACAAAGAACGTCGTAAGCGTTTCCGTCAGGAGGTTGGCTTCAAAGAGGAACTGCCCGGGGATGAGATTGTAGAGAGCGCCAACGACAAAACCGAGCACCATACTGTTCGTCGTCCGCCAGGTGATCCAGTACAGAAGCATCGATATCATCAATCCCAAGAACATCTGCACGAGCCACACTCGATCGGGCTGCAAGTCGAGCAGCGCCAGAAAGGCCGGGTAGCCGGGGACGCGTGTGCCGTCATAACCGCTGAAGGATAGATCTTTTAGGGCTTCCCCCAGACGCATGTAGGATCCTGTATCGCCGTAGGATATCGGTTCATAACTGAACCACAGCCAGGAACGCAACAGCACCCCCAGCAGCAGAAGAGATCCGGGCCATAGGAATCCCCGCTTCCGTACAACCGTTCCTAAGCGTGCGCCAAGATCATGCAGCATCGTTTTCTTCCAATCCATCCAGCAGCCTTCTGGCGCGGTCACGCCAGTCGTATTGAGCAGCGTCTTTGCGCGCTCTGTCCGCGAGCGAGTTCCGACGGCTATCATCCGCGATCAATTGATTCAGCGCTTCGTCCCACGCCGCTACATCATTGGGAGGGAGTAAAACCGCGTTCTCCTCATTCAGGACTTCACGAAAAACCGGTAAATCACTGGCGATGATCACCCTTCCCGATGCGAGATACTCAAACTGCTTCATCGGGCTGGCAAATTGCGCCGTATCTCCCCCGCTGCTGCCAGAAATCTTACGCTCATAGGGCATCAGCAGTACATCACAAGCCGCTTGAACCAACGGCAGCCGCTCGTTGGGAACAAAACCCAACAGCTTGACGTTCTGCAAGCCAGCTTTCTGCAGCCGGCTGCGCCAGAACTCAACCGCTTCGGATTCACCACCAGCCCATAAGAAATGAACATCTTGGTTGCGCCAGGCTAGGTCCATTAACATATCAATCCCCCGCCCTGCATAAAGATGCCCGGCATAACCAGCTGTGAAACCCTCATTAAGACCTAGTTTTTCTCTCGCCTTTTCCGGATCAGGGAGATTGTGATATTGCGCCAGGTCCATGCCCATTGGGGCGACAAGCGCGAAGGGCGGCTCAAGATCAACTTGATAGGCATCACTTAACCACTCACGCATCGCCTCGGTAATCGGCAGAGCCCTAATCGCTCCTCTACCCTCAAGGAATCTGCGAAACAGGATCGGACCCAGACGACCTTGCGGGCAATCATGAATCTCCAACGCAGTCGGCAAACCCAACGATGAAGCAATCGCTGCCGCCTGAAGCGGCCACACATAGCACAGCGAAGGATCCCACGCCCGCGCCTTCAAGACTGCTCGAAGGGAAAAATCGTACCGCCGAAAAACTCGGAGACTGGTTACCCTTGAAATCGGGAATGAATCGCGAATGCCATAAATCTCTTTAAGTTCCGCCCAGACTATCTTTTGCTCAGAACCCGGGAGCCAGAGATGAATATCATGACCCAGGTCAACGAAAGCCTGGCAGACCTTCATTAGCTCAATGGAATTGGCCGTGCGCGACGGGACCCGGGAAGCGGAGATAAGTGCGATTCGCATAATAATTCAACCGCCTTAAGCCTGCACTGGCTCGATCGAAACTCGCTTAAGTTCTCGCAGAGTCTTCCAAACAAGAACTGCAGTTGTGATGAAGAGGTAAGCACTGAATAAAACCGCCATACCATTGGCACCCATTACAGGGACAAGCAGTATCGTTCCAATGACTTTGCCAATTGCGAATACGAAATGAACTTTAGCTGGGTAATCAGGAAGACCAAGCGGCAACAGGACAAGCTGGTTCCAGTAAAAAATGTTGACGGCTATCACACCGACGAGAAGGATGAGAATATTGATATAGGAGGTGGGAAGGAAATCCGGTCCATATAAACCAACTACCCAAGGTCCAAAGAGCACAAGCCCAAGGCTGGCAGGTAAAGTCCAGGCGGCAGCGAGAATAGTCCCGCTGCGCAATAAGTAGCGGACGTTCTCCCAGTGACGGCTTGCAACCTCTCTCGCTACCTCCCTGTAAGTCGTACTGATTAACGGAGTAACGGGGGTCATCAGGATATTCATGATCGCCTTGGCAATCTTGTAGTAACCCACCTGCAATGGGGTGCTGAAGTAAGCCAGCCAGAGCATCTCGCTATCTCTTGAGATTAATTTACTCGTCCCAGAGAGATTCGTGCTAATTCCAAAGCGCACCAGTTCTACGCGGCGCGGAGCTAATAGCGACAAAGGCGCTCGCCACCATCCCCGACCCCACACTTTATGCGCCTGCCAGAGTCCAGCCAGTGAAATAAATAGGCCCCACACCACTTTTCCGACCAGGTAGGCGATGACAATATCCGTTAGATCACCCCCGCGGATAAAAGCTGCAGTGATGAGCAATATTGTTAATATGCTTTGCCCGATCGTCGCGTAGGCAATCACGCCAAAGCGATTGAAGTACTGAAGCAAGCCGATAGCACTCTCAGAGAATAAACTCGCTAAAACGTAGAACCCATAAAGTGCGAATAAGGGGGCGAGGTCAGGATTGTGGGCAAAGAGACGCGCCGCCAGCGGGGAGAGCAGAACTACAAGCCCATAGGCAACAATTGACCCGAGCAACTCAATAAAAGCCGCTGCCTTAAATACCGCTGCCGCCTGTGCATCCTGCTCTTTTGCACTGAATTCCCCCACAAACCTGACGACAAGCTCACTCATGCGGAAAGAGATTAGACGGTAAATATTGC
>DAOUTT010000124.1 GCA_030668545.1 Anaerolineales bacterium
CGTAGTCACGAGATCGATCTCGATCTGGTCGCCGCAAGTACCCTTCATTTCTTCCGTCCACGCATAGCCGAAGCCAAAATACGGAAAACCCCACTTCCTTTCACGGCGAACTTTGCTGGCCGTCAATGCTATCGCATTTCCCCCGATGGTCCCACCCATCTCTTTCACCCAGGCAAAGCGAAAACCCCGATACGGGAAGCCATATTTTTTATCTCTACCCACGTCACCCGCCTGCAGATCGATAGACACTTCCTTGGATGTACCCTGCATTCTCTTCGCCCATGCAGAGCCCAACCCAAAGTAGGGAAACGACCACTTTCGCTCCATACCAACTGCGGTCGTCGTGAGTGGGATTTGCAGCTGCCCACCATTCGCCTTCACCATGTCTACTAAGGTTTGATAGGAAACAAGGCGAGCATCCCCCTCATCAAACACAACGGGGTCTTCGACGAGAGGCTCCTTACAATTCGGGCATCTACCGCTCCACCCTTCAAACTCACAATTACAGCTAGAGCAAAACATTGTTCTCACCTTTCCTTGCACAGAGAGATTATCAGGATTATGGCTATAGTAGCTGGGAACAAAGGAGTGTTCATGACATGAGACTGACTTCTAGGGTAAACCTGTCGGTGGGGAATACCGTATATCTACTTGAACAGTAAGATATGCGGGTTTAATAACCGATGGCGAGTTTTTCCTGAAGCCTCGATGCGCGATGGTTTCTACCCGGCCACAGGCCGCTTGAAGAAGAGGATATAGTCGCTAATTCCCGAGCCCGGAAAACTTTGCTCGACTGCGACCAACTCCCAACCCTCCCCCCCCAACTCATTCACATAATCATGAGACTGAATCTTCTGCCCTTCTACTTTGATCTTCCCTAAACTACCAGGGATGACCGCCCAATAATACTCCCACTTCTGCATCATGCTCACCTCCAGAGAAACCAAGGATGACTTTAACTACAGAATGGTTAGACCCACAAGTTTATTACTGCCCGATGGACCATGCGTAGATTGTCTCGAAAATGAGCAGTAGGCATTTTCATCTTTCCTTAGCGATCCATGCGCTTAACGCGCCAGGTCACAAGCATCAGCAGCACAATCGCAAAACCCAAGAGCACACTCAGGTTGAAGAGCAATACAGGGGCATTGATTACATTTGAGAAGGACATACTAAAGAGTCTGCCCATGGCAACGGAGGGCAAGTAAGGAAGAGCAGCTTGGAATGAGGTAGGAATATTGGCCGCAGGTACGATTGACAGGAGCATCGGCACCATCAACAGCATCAGCACAAGGCCCATGACCATATTCATTGTTGCCTGCTGATCGAAGAGCACACCGAGAAGCAGCCCTACTCCCACGGTAAATAGCGAACCTGCTAGCACCGCGATCACCGCCACCCAAACAGTCGCCAACAAGCTGATGTTCAACACATACACCACAAGCGCCGCCACAACGCAGTAGAACATCCCCGCCAGCGCCTTGCCAATCACAATCTGGCCGTAGCTTGCCGGAGACACCATCAGTGCATCGATGGTATGTCTTTCCTTTTCTTCGATCATCAAGAGCGGCACCAGCGCCATTCCAATGGTCATAATCGAAATCGCCAGCGATATACTGATCATAAAGGGGGTCCCACCAGCATCCGGCGCAGGAAAGAGCTCATTTCCCTCGGTGTGGATGATGACCTCGCGGTTTAAGGCTTCGTTCAATCCACTCGTGAAGAGCGCAATCAATTCATCCTTCTCCGAGCGACTTAATGCATGTGCGTAATACGCTTCGATTTCCAGGGGTTCATCTCCCTCCAGAATCGTTTCCAGATCGGTTGGAAGCGCCAGACCAATCGTTCCGGCGGTGGTTACACCTACTTCCCTTTGCATAACCTCCATAGAAGGCATCTCAATCATCCGGTAGGATTCCCCGCGGCCATGCTCCTCCACGAAAGTCGAGCCGGAGGCGTCGTAAACATAGGCGCGCTTCTCCGGGCGGAGCTTCATCACCAATGGAAGCACCCGTCCGGTAAGCACGATCATCATCACGCCAAGAATGATCGAAATCGTAATGCGGTTCTTGATAGCGTCTGTTGTGTCTTTTCCTGCTATGGCCAGAACAACGCGCAGCCATCCGCCGATCTTGTTTTCGTTAGGATTCATCACCTGGGTCCTTTTCTTCTCTCGTTATTCAATATAGACAATACGATAAGGGAGAACACTTCACCACGGCCCCTGACATCGTTTGCAAGTTTCATCGGATGTTCTTTATTTCTCCGCCCGTCGTAGCAGGAAAGCTGTTACACCAAAGAAGGCAGCCCCCCAGATGAACATCACAAGTATGGAAAGGAAGTAGGAGCCCAGATCCACGCTTGCCGTAATCGATTGGCCAGCAGCATTTCCCATCGCCACTGTCGGGAACCAACGCATCGCGCTTCTGATGGTGTTCGGTATCGGTTCAAACATACCCACAACCATGGTAATGATAAAGGGTTGAAAGATGATGAATCCCCACAAATTAACCTGCTTCTGGTCTGTCAAAATAACACCGAGCAACAATCCTATGGAAACGTTGAAGAAAGCACCTGCGAGTATAGCGATGAGTATCGCCCACCAGTGCAGCACAAATTGTCCGCTGGCAAGCAGCACAAAACCACTCATCAGCAAGGCGTATGCCCCTCCAACAATACCTTTGCCGATCAACAAATCCATCATCGTTACCGGAGAGACCTGCATAGCATCCAGCGTCCGGCTCTCCTTCTCCTGGATAAGGAGCTGGGGGGTGAACATCATGCCCATCATGCCCATCACGAGCAGCAATCCGATCGCTATTTGAAAAGCATAGGCGCCGTCCGCCTGAGTAATCTCCTCGCGGACCATGTTTACCTGGACAGGCGCCCCTGTCAGACGGGTCAGCTCAGGTTCAATGTCTGCGCGCATGTAGGCTTCATCCTCATCGTTTACCCAGTGATCGATGATCGCCTCCAGCATGAGCCTTTCGCCTTCCAAGACTTGCTGATCGAAATCCACGGGCAGAACCACTCCGACCGTATGAATATCTTCGATGCCCACCTGGTACACCATCGCTTCAAAGGTTTCCACCTCCCGCAGCCGCACCGCTTCACTGCGGTCCAGTTCTCGAACGATCGAGGATTCGCCCTCATCGTATAAAACGAGGCGGGTCGGGTCACTCCCGCTTCCTAAAATTGGGAGGAAACGATAAAGAAGGACCAAGAAAATAATCGATATGGTATTGGTCAAAAGCTTCTTATTCTTGAAACCATCCACGAAATCCTTCACGACAATGGCCCAGACTAATCGGGCTCGATTGGCTAATCCTGTACGTTTCATCTCGATTTCCCTTCTTATCCAAACACTATTTCAGATCAATACAATCACGGCAGCAAAAACCCAACCAAAAGATTAGTACAAATCCTTGCCGGTGAGCTTGATAAAGACATCTTCCAGCGTCGCCCGGTCCTCCTCACCATAGGCTTCCTTGAGTGCTTCCGGCGTATCGATGGCCACGATTTCGCCCTGGTGGAGAATGGCCACCCGGTCGCTCAAACGATCGGCCTCTTCCATGTAGTGCGTGGTCAGGAAGACTGTCACACCGCTATCCGCCAGATTAGCGATGATGGACCGGATCTCGCGGGCAACGCCGGGATCCAGACCGCGGGTCGGCTCATCCAGGAAGAGCACTTTCGGTTTATGAACAAGTGCTCGAGCGATGAGCAATCGCTGCTTCATGCCGTTGGAGTAATTCTGGATGCGCTCCTTCGACCGGTCCTCGAGACCCACCAATTCAAGCATTTCATCCACACGTTCTTTTTTTGCGCCGTAAAGCCGGGCGGTAAATTGTAGATTATCTCGCGCAGATAGACGTTCATAAAGATTCTGATATTCGAAAACAACGCCAATCTGTGGTTTCAGTTCCTGACGATCCTCGACCACGTCGCAGCCGACGACTTCCGCCGAGCCCGAGGTTGGCCTGAGCTGACCCGTGAGGACTTTGATGGTGGTTGATTTCCCGGCGCCATTGGGGCCTAGAAAACCGAAGATCTCACCGTCGTTCACATCGAAACTGATGCCCTGGACGGCTTTCACCCCGTTGTAATATCGATGCAGGTCTTTTACTTCAATTGCTTTCATGATTTTAAACCTTCCTTACTCTCCCAAAACTTCCTTTTTGTACATCGCTTCGCCAATGGCGATCCCGATCGAGATCCCCAGCGCAGGACCTACACCGAGCATGCCCGGATTGCCCAACAACAACCAGAGGATGACACCGAAGGGCATGAACAGCGCCATACCAATCCCCATGCCCCTGCGATGATATTGCTGCTTCAATTCCTCTTCTTGATATTCATCGAAGTTCATTATCCTATCCTCACACATTCTTTAGGTCGCATCCGTCTCAGCGGATAACCTTCGTTAATCGCCTCCAGGTCAATTTCGCCTTGATCCGTCCTTAGCCTTCACAGCCATCGCACTTCCCAGGAAGATAACATACAGCGCTGGTAAATCCGTCCCCATCCATAACAGGATCCCGAGCAAAAGTAAAATCTGCCAATACGGGAAGCGGAACCTTCGCTGACCAACCTTCGAAACCTTGCTCATCACATGCTCCTTTCAATAGTACTTGCATCGTCTTTTTGTTACCTGATTTGTGCCCACACGATACTTAAATAGAAGTCTGCTTGCAATAAAAAAGCGCCAAACGGCGCAATTCATGCCCTGAACGGAGTAGATGAAGGGTTCAGTGGAGTACTTTTAGGGACTGTTTTTTACGTTAAACAGCCTTTTTTGGACAGATGCAAGGTCGAATTATCGGAAGGGTTCTATGAATAAAACCACATGGATTAGTAATCAAGCAGGTCTTTCAGCTCGCTGGCGGCAGTTTTACTCAGGGGGATCAGTGTTGACTCCGGATCGCCCAACCTCAGGGAAAAGCTGTTGCGGGTGAAGGGGATCACTTCGGTGACATGCTGCAGATTGACCAAATATCCACGATGGGCGCGGAAGAATCCACTTCGGGCTAGACGCTCTTCGAGATCGGAAAGGGTAAATTGGGTCGGGAGGGTCTCACCGTCTGTGGTGTGCAGGTCTGCCCTACCTTCTTCTGCATCAGCGAAGTAAATATCACTGGGATTGACTAGCGCCACACGCCCCTCCAGCTTCACCGGGATCTTAAAAGGAAGGAGCGCCTCCTGCTCCTCACCTGGCCGAGATGTCCCCACTATTCGACCCTCAGTGAGTGTGTGGATCACATCGCTTATGGGTTCAAACAGCGTGCTGTCGTCAGCCAACGTGAGGATGGCCACCTTGCTTTCAGCGAGGGATCGTATCAAGCCGGAGAGCAAATTAATGGATGGCTCGTCGCATCTCGCAAAGGGGTCCACCAGGATGATCGTATTCGGATCATGGAGGATCGCCCTCCCAAAGGCCAACCGTCGGGAGAGCCCGGTAGTCAGCTTGTCCATCCTCGCCTTCCCATGGTCGGCGAGTCCAACGCGCTCAAGGACCTCCTGAGCTTTGGACTTTGGTAAACCATGTAACCTGGCATGGAACTGCAGATTCCCTAAGGGCGAGCGCTGCTGGTAGAGGCCGTCCTCGGCAAAAAGCACACCAACGCGTCGGCTGAATTGGTCGCGCTCGGCGATGGGATCCGCCCCCGCCACACGAACCGAACCTGCTGAAGGCCTTGCCTGGCCGGTGAGCATTTCAACCAACTCGGATTTTCCGCTACCTACGGGCCCAATCAGGGTAACAACCTCCCCCGTCTGGACGGTCAAATCCGAAATGTCGACCACGGTCCGCTGATCTATGATCTTCTGCAAATTCTTTATTTCAATCATGGTCCGTCACGCCGTTCGAAAACATCGATGAACGATTAGAAAGGAATGGTCAATCCTAGCACATTTGCCCGAACCTGACTCAGGGATGGAAAAAACAATTTCATCTATCTTTGCATACTGAAGATTCCATTTAGATGAATATCAAGCCCATGGAAATAATATCGATTCCGCCGACCATCGCCTGCAGTTTTTGCCGGTCGGAGAGCAACATACTCCAGGGAATTAGCCCTGGAGTATGCCAAAGATGTTTGTGACTATAAGCTGTGTTCGTTTCAGATGTCTTTCAGATCACGGCGATCCAAGCGCTTTGAGGTTCCCCAAACCGCTTACGCTTTCCCGCACCTGCGGATTGCCATAGTAACTTACATTCCCCACCCCGCTGATATTCACATCCAGGGAGTCCGTCGCCCACACTGTTGCGTTGCCGGCGCCGCTGATATTCAAATCGATGTGTTCGCTCTGCAACTCCGCGCTGTCGTATGAGCCTGCGCCGCTGACGTTTATCTCCTGAGCTACCGCAAAACCGGAGATCTCGATCGACCCCGCTCCGCTTAACTCCACATCAAAGCGCTCGGCTTCTATACCACTCGCTTCGATGCTCCCTGCCCCCGATAGGGCGATCCCATCCAGCGTTATGACGGTGAGGGTATACGTGATTGATTTCGTTGGTCGGACAATGTCCTGCCACCTATCGGTATCGAAACCGATCTCGAGGGTGCCCCCACGCACCCGCGTTTCAATTCTTGGCAGGATGTTATCTTCTGCCTCGATCGTAAGAGATTCTTCGCTGCCATGAGCAATGATCAGCTTCCCAAACCCCTCGAAGGAAACTCGATCGAAATCTGATACATCTC
>DAOUTT010000160.1 GCA_030668545.1 Anaerolineales bacterium
ATTCGCAAAATCCGAACCAGCGCCGGGCTCTGAGAACGCCCCACAGCCGATCTTCTCCCCACGCGCGATGGGGACGAGGTACTTCATTTTTTGTTCTTCAGTACCCCACTGGAAGAGAGTCATACTGGCTAACCCATTGTGAACAGACATCACTACTCGCAAAGTGGTATCAATCACTTCAAGTTCTTCGCTTGCCAAACCCAATGATATATAGTCCATTCCTTGCCCACCGTAACGCACCGGGATGCAGATGCCGAGAATGCCCAACTCCCCCATCCTGGGCAGGACGTGAGCGGCCATCTCCTGTTCCCGATCGGCTTCTTTGATGGTGGGCGCGACCTCCTTACGGGCAAAGTCGCGAACCATTTTCTGAACCATCTCATGTTCCGTCGTGAGACGAAAATCCATCCACACAACCTCCGGAAAAAGCGTGTCTCGATTATAGACGCTCAAACTAAGCGAGACAACCTATCTTGTGGATTCGACGTGTTTTAGTGTCCATTATCACACTACAACGGGAGGTTCATCCCGTCTGGGCTTCACTTCATTTGCTTCGACCCTTAACTGTAAACGGAAGAAATATCCGCTCTCCCTATCTCGGTCTATAATTCACCCAGGGTTCAACGGAATTAATCATGCTTGAAAAGCTCCGCCGGCACTGGCAAACGCTGACCATCACGATCCTCCTTCTCCTTGTGCTCTCGCCGTCACCGATCGCGCAACCTTTTCTGCATCCCCTGCAAACAGCACAGGCTTCCCTTAAGGCTGGGAATCTCGAGATCGCCATCGAGCAGCTCGAATACGCGATAAAGTTTGAGAAAGCACTTGCGGGATTGCACCTGAAAGTCGCCGAGCTTGCTTTAGATCTTGATGACATGGATACAGCGAGCGCTCATCTAGACGCGTTAGAAGTCCACAACTTACAGAGCCACGAAGCCTATTGCCTCCGTCAAAGGGTAAACATCCGCGTGGGAGAGACCGCTGGGTTAGACATTGCCTGGCAAAGTCTGATCATAGATTGCCCGGAATCAATCTCGTATATCGAGCAGCTTGCATTGGAATGGCTTGCTTCCAACGATCTCGACGAGGCGCTTCCAATCTTCGAGGCGCTGGCCAGGACGACATCGCTCAAACCCGAAACGGAGGAGGCTTACGCGTATGCGAAAGCAGCTATGGCGCCTGTGGATTCTCTGCCGCTCCTGCATACGCTCGCCCAGAGAGCAGAACAAACGCCTCAACTAGCAATCGATCTCATTCTTGCGATCGAGAGTTCTACCAACGAACCATCTCCCACTTACCCTCTAGCACAGGTGGGGCAAATCTTCGCCCGTCACGGCAGGTGGAATTTGGCGATATCCTCTCTAGAAAGATTGCTGGAAATCGATCCCGATATCCATGAGGCTCGTGCCTATCTGGGTCTATCAAAAGACCAAATTGGGCAGAACGGGCTGGATGATCTGCTTGCCGCTGCCGACGCGCTGCCTGGCCAATCCCTACCGCAGGTCTTTCTAGCCCTTCATTGGCTCAATGCAGGCGAGGAGGAACAGGCGAGAGATGCCTTGACCATTGCTGCTCAACTCGACCCGCTCAATCCGGCAATTGCTGCACAGTTAGGTGAGGTATATATCGGGCTTGGAGATCTCGTGGCTGCATCCGCTGCCTACCGCCAGGCTGCAGACCTCGATCCAAAGAATCCCGCCTTCTGGCTATTGCTGGCGAGATTCTCCAATCAATATGAAGTAGATATCCATACACTTGCTCTTCCTGCGGCTCGAAATGCAGTTGCATTAAGCACAGGAGATACAGCCCCTCTTGCCGAACTGGCCTACACACATTTTCTGCTCGATAACTACATTCTGGCAGAACGCCTCCTCTGGCGAGCCGTTACGTTGGATCCATCTAACGCACAAACTCAGTATTATCTGGGTTTGTTATTCGACGCCCAGGGGAACCGAAGTGGGGCATGGGCTGCAATGCAGCTGGCCTCCTCTCTGAACGCACCTGAACGCTATCAAGTGCTCGCCAAACGCTGGCTTGAATTGGCTGTTCACTAAAATTGTCACTCGTTGCAATTGAATATGCTGTGCTAGAATGCGCCTGGGTGAAAGAAACGTGATAATAATGCGCAGAATCTCCTTCACCGCGAGCCTGATCGCGGTTTTCTCAATCTACCTTGGAGGGTGCAATTGGCTATATCCTCCAGCCGGTCCGGGCGAAGTTCTATTCCAGGATGACTTCTCTCGAGCTTCAAGCGGTTGGGATCGCTACCAGGATGATATCTACCGAGCAGATTACCAGGAAGGCAAATATCACATTGAGATTTTTTCTCCGGAGACCGTCGCCTGGAGCCTGCCCAAGTTATCTTTCCAAGATGTTTGGATAAGCGTTGAGGCCGAAAGAGTTAAGGGACCGGAAGATAATGCCTTCGGCGTGATCTGTAGATATGAGAATCCGAGCAATTTCATCTTCTTCCTCATTTCAAGCGATAGTTTCGCCGGCATCGGGCACTATGTAGATGGCGAGAAAACACTCTTAAGCGATGAATCCCTGCTCCCAACAGATGCCGTACACAAGGGGGATGAGGGGAATTTCATCCAGGCAGAGTGTGTCGGGGATCGCCTGACCTTATATGTGAACAACTCGCGTGTGGCTGAGGCCATCGTTGAAGATATTCGCTCGGGCGACGTGGGTTTGATCGCCGGCACTTACGCAGACCCCGGCGTCGAGATTCGTTTTGATAATTTCTCTACAGTACAACCCTGAGGTTGCTATAAGCCATCCATGAAAGTGTTTCTCGACAGTGTTGGTTGCCGTCTAAATCAAAGTGAAATAGAACGCATCGGTCGCGATTTCCGGCTGGCAGGTTGTGAGCTCGTAGGCGATCCGACTCAGGCCGATCTTGTTGTGATCAATACCTGTACAGTTACTCGGCGAGCGGATTCGGATTCAAGACAGAAAACACGACAGGCCGCGAGAGCAGGAGTCGACAAAATCATCCTCACAGGATGCTGGGCTACACTGGAAGAACACAGCGCCCTCAAGCTTCCTAAAGTCACTCGCGTTGTAAAAAACAATGACAAGGACCGCCTCGTCGCAGACCTCCTTGGCCAGCCGCCCGAGCTATTTAATAAGGAGCCGCTTCAACGCGAACCGCTTCCCGGATCGAGAATGCGTACAAGGGCGTTCATTAAGGTCCAGGATGGCTGCAATAATCGTTGTGCATTCTGCGTTACGACTGTAGCGCGCGGCTCGGCCATGAGTCTCCCTGTGGCAACAGTATTAAGGGAGGTCCACGCCGCGCTCCGAGGGGGGAGCCAGGAGATTGTGCTCTGCGGTGTCCATCTTGGATCCTGGGGAAAAGACCTGGGCCGAGGCGGTAGTTTACGAGACCTAATCCAGCTCATCTTAAAAGAGACGGACATTCCCCGCTTACGGCTATCCTCTCTTGAGCCCTGGAACTTAGACGCACACTTCTTCTCACTCTGGCAAGACGCCAGGCTTTGCCGTCACCTGCATCTTCCTCTGCAATCAGGTTCTGATGCCACACTTCGCCGTATGGCAAGGAAAACGTCATTGGATGACTTCTCGAAACTGATCACCGCTGCCCGGGCAGCAATCCCAGATGTTGCCATTACAACAGATATCATCGTCGGTTTCCCTGGTGAAACGGAAGAGGAGTTCGATGATAGTCTTGCCTTCGTTGAGACGATGAATTTTGCTGGTGGTCATGTATTCGCTTACTCCGAGCGGGAGGGCACCCCAGCTGCTGATTTCAATCCTGTCGTCCCAATATCCGTACGCCGTGAACGCAGCGCGGTTGTGAGAGCGGCATTCGCACGATCTGCAGAGCATTATCGCCACTTATTTATCGGGCAAATCTTACCCGTTCTCTGGGAGAGCACTACCGACCTCGGAGAGGCTGGCTGGCAGCTCTCAGGACTGACAGGTAATTACCTGCGCATAAAAGCGAGCGACGACGAAGACCGCTGGAATCAGATCTCAGATGTGGAAATGATCAGTCCTGGAAAAGGAGACCTTCAGGGGAGAATCATCACTATCCACAGCGCGTAATTAGCCTTCCGCGGAAGAATTCAACTTGACTGGGTTTTATTTCCAGATTAGTCTGCACTTGTTCCGCGGCGTTCACGCTCTTGCTGAAACTTATGGCAAGACCGTTTTATGATGTTGTCTCCTTGAACATCAGTATGTCAACTTCGGCATTATCAGCTGCAGACGAGCCTGGAAAACACCGCTTTGTAATCCTAAGAAATCCATATGTGGCTATGCGCAAACAAATTAGAAACCCGCACTAGCCTTCACAATGATGAAAAACCATAGGTATAATGGACGCATGATAAACAAAGAGACACTCGAAGCAGACCTCAAAGAAGCGATCCGCTCAAAGGATGATGTGCGGAAACGGTCTTTGCGAATGGTCCTTACCGCTATTAAACTCGTCGAGATCGAACGTCAAGACGATCTCGATGAAGCGACCATCCTGGGAATCATCCAACGGGAAGTGAAATCCCGTCAGGAGACCATTGAAGAAGCCAAACAAGCAGGGCGAGATGATCTCCTCGCCTCCACGCTTGCAGAGATCGAAGTTCTACAGGTTTATCTTCCCCAACCTCTCGGGGAGGATGAGCTCAGAGAGATCGTTCAACGATCAATCGAGGAAGTTGGCGCGTCCGATCCTCAGGATATGGGCAAAGTCATGAAAGTCCTTATGCCTCAGATACAAGGACGGGCTGATGGAAAAATAGCCAGCGACCTCGTCCGTGAGCTTCTCTCACCCCCACAGAAGGATTGATGGACGATACTGCACGCACGGACCTGACCACTCTAGAACGTTTGCGGAATGCATTAGCAGCAGCCCGTCTTTGGTTCATTCTGCTTTTTGTAATCATCGGGACGATCGCTGCGCTCTCTATTCCTATTAACAACGGCGCTCAAACTTATGGCTTGCAGGTTAGCGACGTCGCCCCCCAGGATATTCATGCTCTCTATGATTTGTCCTATGTCAGCGATGTATTAACAGATCGAGAACAAACCGCAGCCAGCGAGAGCGTGGCACAGGTGTATGACCAACCAGATACAAATATCACCAGGCGGCAGTTAGAACGACTTCAGGCTACGCTTACATTCATTGATTCGGTCCGCAGCGATCCTTACTCCACCAATGAGGAAAAGCTAGCCGACTTGAGCTCAATGTCCGATATTCGTCTGGATACCGGCACTTCACTTTCGATCTTAGAGTTGTCAGACTTGCACTGGCAAACCGTAAAATCTGAAACGCTCACCGTCGTTGAGCAAGTCATGCGCAATGAAATTCGCGAGGGTCGAATCGAGGAAGCGAGAAGAACCATACCTGCACTGGTGAGCATCTCCCTTCCCGAAAATCAAGCAACGATCGTCGAGGCACTCGCCCCCCCGTTTGTTACTCCTAACGCTATTTTTAACGTTGATGCCACGGAAGCCGCCCGAACTGCGGCCAGGGAATCCGTTGAGCCGATCATTAAAA
>DAOUTT010000111.1 GCA_030668545.1 Anaerolineales bacterium
CGCATCAGGCGATGGCCAGACGGTCTGACCATCGGTCATCCCTGCACGGGCGATGCCCCAATCCGGGTCGTGTGAGAAGCGGATCTTGTATTTATCAGGGAAACAGTTGATCGGTGACCATTGGAAGAATTCGGCGGGAATGAACTGGGGAGGTCCTTCAGCCATTCCGACCTGGCTATTATGTGGCGGCCAAAGAAGCTCAGGAGGTGTGAGATCCTCCGGGTCGCACATCAAGCTCATAATACTGGTGTCAACGACCAGGTCTGGTATGGCCGAAACCATCGGGCAGTCGGGGCTCACGCGCACGTTGAAAGCGCGCGTCTCGGAAAAGGGTCCCTGTTCGCCCCCGTACAGCGGAGCTACGCGCCAGTAGTAGGTGGTGCAATCGGTCAACTCATCGGTAAGCACATAGGTGCCGGGGATGCCGAACTCTCCCAACAAGTTTGTGCCGCCGAAAACAGAATCGGTTTGCAGGTCGACGAAGTAGCCCTCGGGCAAACACTGAGGTTCGCCTACCTGGTAATGCAGTTCGGCATACAGCTCGCCGATGATCTCGCCGGGATCGGGGGAGAGCAGCTCCGGGGCGCCCATCTCACCGGCGGTCGCACACAGTGGTCCGGTGAAGAAAACGCGTGTGGACGAGTCGGGTCCATTCACCCCATCGGTCCAGGCGCGCACCTTCCAGAAGTACTCGGTGGAGGGCTCCAGGGCCATTTGAGGATACGCGGCATCGCTCAGTGGCCAGGCCAGCTCACCGTCCGTCTGGCCTGCTCGAGAGTTACCAAAATGCTGGTCGGGAGAGATTAGGAGTTTGAAGTGTTCGGGAGTGCAGTCTGGATCAAATTCCCATTGAAACAACTCAGGAGTCAAGGTGTCGATCGTAGGGGCAGTGCCTACATTGGAATAGTGACCCGGGAAGGTAATCGTAGGTGGTTCCAGATCCGCGGGCGTACAGGGGTCTGCACTGGGGCGGTTGCAGGCTGTAAGCCCGAGCCCCAATACGAACAGCGAGGATAGCAGCAACAACTTCTTCTTCATGACCATTCTCCTTACGATGATTGCAAACCGCCAACAGAAATGGGCTGCAGGAACGGTGTCAGGGAGCTTCTATGTATATAACGAGAAACTTCTCAATTTGTGACAGTGGTCACAGATAGTACGAATTGTATTCGCACTTTAAAAACGCGCTACTCTGTGAGAAACACCCATATTTGCTTGATGCCCCATTATCTAGCGAAGGACCAAAACCCTTGGTTAATGTTCTAATAGTTCGGTTTTATTAAGCTAATTTACCAACCCACTGGATGAATGTGTTGTGGTGGATGCGGCGAGGGTTGACACAGGCCTTGAAATGGGCATAATTGGAGTCGTCATAGATAAAGGCTAAGACTGAGGAAAGTAGGCGGACCGAACTCGCCAGAGAGGCTGGGGCGTGGCTGGAACCCTGGCCCGAGAGAGTCCCGTTGAAGTTCCCTCATGAGCCGCCCGGGGGAACGCCTCGCAAGAGGCCAGTAGTTCGGGCCGGAACCCCACCGTTAATGACGGGGACCTGATCGCCGTAGGTTGGGATTTGCAGCGGCGGCCGTCGGGATTGAGAGGGCCCTTCAGGGTCAACAAGGGTGGTACCGCGGGATTGCTCTCCCGTCCCTTGATCGGGCGGGGGCGTTTTGTTTAAAGCGCCGCCCGAAATGGCGTGTGTGAAAGGAAAGGAGCTTCGATGCTGAAACGTCTGGATGAACTTGAACAAAAAGCGCTAAAGGACCTGGAGGGTGCATTGGATGAACCCACGCTTCAAGCCTGGAAGATTAGCTACTTAGGGCGTGGGGCTGAGTTGGGAAAGATCACAGAAGGTCTGCGGGAGCTGTCGAAAGAGGAACGTCCTGCTGTTGGTCGGCGTGCGAACGAGGTCAAGAAGGCCTTAGAAGCCGCCTATGAAGGGCGCGAAACGTCCATGCAGCAGGCTGCGGTAGAAAGAAGCCTGAGGGAAGAACGACTGGATGTCACCTTACCCGGCCGCAGCGTGTCGCGCGGCAGGATCCACCCCGCCAACCAGATGCTTCGCCGTGTCTATGCGATTTTCGCCGAGATGGGCTTCCAAATCTACCGTTCACGCGAGGTAGAGACGGATGAGTATAACTTCAGTCTCTTGAACTTGCCTCCCTATCACCCGGCGCGAGATATGCAGGACACCTTTTACACCACGGATGATGGCGTATTGCTGCGGACTCAAACTTCGCCCGGTCAGATCCACGTGATGCGCGAACGGGCCCCGGAGCCGATCCGCGTAATCCTGCCGGGGATGTGTTACCGCTATGAACAGATCACGACTCGGTCGGAGATCCAATTCAATCAAGTCGAAGGGTTGGCGATCGGCAAGAGTATCACCTTCTCCGATCTGAAGGGGACGCTGGTCGCGTTTGCTCGCCGGCTTTATGGAGATGAGGTGCGCACGCGCTTTCGAGCGGCCCATTTCCCCTTCACAGAGCCCTCAGCCGAGATGGATATCGAGTGTTTCGTCTGTGATGGTGAGGGATGTGGGGTGTGTAAGAAAACCGGGTGGTTGGAAATTCTGGGCTGCGGCATGGTCCACCCTACCGTGCTGGCGAATGGGGGCTACGATCCTAAGGTGGTCTCCGGTTTTGCTTTCGGCATGGGACCCGAACGGATCGCCATGAATATTCACCGTATAGACGACATCCGCAACTTCTGGGCGAATGATCTGAGATTTTTACAGCAATTCTGAGCCCCAATCGGGCTTTAAATTGGATGAATAGGGAGGTTTCATGAAAGTTCCCATAACTTGGCTGCGCGAGTTTGTCGATATTGAACTTCCAATTCCCGAGTTAGCCCACAGGCTGACTCTGGCAGGGTTGGAGGTGGAGGAAATTCGTTTTGTCGGACTTCCACTTCCAGAGGAAAAAATAGAGGGCCATACCGGTCGCAAGCGGAGCATCGGGACGAATGTTACCGGCTTGGCATGGGATCCCGAGAAATTCGTCGTCGGTGCAGTGTTAGAAGTCATGCCTCATCCAGACGCCGACCGCCTGGTGCTGTGCCGGTTGGATGATGGTGAACAGGAGCACACCGTGCTCACCGGTGCGCCCAATCTTTTCCCATACAAAGGGAAAGGAACACTGAAGAACCCTTTGAAGGTAGCCTACGCACGCGAAGGAGCCACGCTTTTCGATGGCCATATCGCCGGTTGGGAACCCTTCACGCTCAAGCGGGCGAAGATCCGCGGGGTTGAGTCGTATTCGATGGCATGTTCGGAGAAAGAACTCGGCATATCCGAGGAACATGAGGGCATTATCGTCCTCGACGATGATGCGCCGGTCGGGAAGCCGCTCGTGGAGTACATGGGCGATGCGGTCCTGGATATAGCGCTCACACCCAATGTCGCCCGCAACGCCAACATCCTCGGGGTGGCCCGGGAGGTTGCTGCGGTAACGGGCGCGGCACTGAAAGAGCCCTCCTACGAAGTCGACTGGAAGGGTCCTGCGATCGATGGGCGGGTGAGCATCGATATCCGCAACCCCGAACTGAACCCGCGCTTCGTCCTGGGCCTTGTCGAGGGGGTAGAGGTTGGACCCAGCCCGTATTGGGTGCAGCTCCGTCTGCAGTTGGCAGGGATGCGGCCGATCAACAATATCGTTGATGCTACGAATTACGCCATGCTTGAAATTGGTGAGCCTCTGCACGCGTTTGACTTCGATGTCCTCGTCGAACGGTCCGGAGAAAAATCTCCGGAGATCATCACCCGGAATCCAGAATCGAAGGAGCGAATAACCACCCTCGACGGCGTCGAGCGGTCATTGGACGATTTCACGGTCTTGGTTGCCGATACCGCCGGGGCGCTTTCGATCGCCGGCGTGATGGGGGGCGCCGAGTCGGAGGTAAGCGAGAAGACCACCCGAGTCTTGCTCGAGGGGGCTGCCTGGAATTACATCAACATCCGCCGAACGGCAGGGGCTCAAAATCTGCAATCCGAGGCATCCTACCGCTTCGAGCGCGGAGTTCCCCCGGCGATAGCGGAACGGGGGGTCAAGCGCGGCTTGTCCTGGATTCAACAGTTTGCCGGTGGCGAAATTGCCAAGGGGCTTGTTGACGAATATCCATTGCCGCCAGAGCCTTCGATTGTGGAGATTGCCCCATCTGACGTGGAGCGCTCGCTCGGGATTCTGCTTGAGATCGATGCTATCGAGGAGATACTCGGTCGGCTCGGTTTTGAGATCGAAAGTAAGGGGGATAAGCTGCAGGTGACAACCCCAGATCATCGTATGGATATCGGTGAGGGCATCGTTGGCGTGGCAGATTTGATGGAAGAGGTGGCACGGATCTATGGCTACGATCTTCTGCCGGAGACAATGATCTCTGATGAGCTCCCGCCTCAGTACAGCAACAAAGCCTTGGAGCGTGAGGAGCAAATCCGAAACCTGCTCGCCGGTCTTGATTTACAGGAAATCGTAACCTATCGCCTGACAGCCCCAGACCATGAAACTAGAATATTGCCGGCAGGGGAAAAACCCGACGATAGACCGTACATCCAACTTGAGAACCCAATCAGCGTCGACCGGGTGGTCATGCGCCACAGCCTATTAGCAAGTGTGTTGGAAATCGTGGAAAGCAACGCCCGTTTCCAGGAGCGCATCGCCGTGTTCGAAATTGGACCGGTTTATTTATCTGCTGAAGAGGGCGAACTCCCGGCCGAACCGCTCAAACTCGCTATAGCGCTAACCGGACCGCGCGCTCTTCCTTCCTGGCGGGAACCATCATCAACGGAATTCGACTTTTTCGATTTAAAGGGCATTCTCGAGGCGTTGTTCGCAGGGCTTAAGATCGGAGCAGTGGAGTATTCCCCGGGTGAACACCCGTCGTTTCACCCCGGAAAATGCGCGCGGATATTGATCGATGGAAAGCAAGTGGGTGTTATGGGAGAACTTCACCCCCTGGTGAAGGAGCGCTACAGTTTCCAGTCATTCCCTCTTCTTGCTGCAGAGTTGGATGTAGAAGCGGTCATCCATGCGATCCCTGAATCGATTGACGTGGAATTGGTCAAGACCTTCCCGCCCGTATTGGAAGATCTGGCGATCGTCGTCGATGAGGTAGTCCCGGCCGAACAAGTCCTTGCCGTCATCCGCAAATCGGGAGGGGATCTACTCGAGGACATCCGTCTTTTCGATCTCTACCGGGGAGAACAAATCGAGGCAGATAAGAAGAGTCTGGCCTATGCCCTGACGTATCAGGCTGTGGATCGAACGTTGACAGATGAAGAAGTGGCAGGGCTGCGGAAGAAGATCGTAAAGGCGTTAGAGAAAAAACTCGGCGCTCACCTGCGATCTTAGCCTTTCTCCTCGGATAAGGCTTCAGCGCGTTGGATCGCCAAAGAAGCAAGTTGTGCCACGACCATCAGTAAATGGTGGTCTTCGGTTGAAAAATCGCGGTCACCTAGTTTGTTGATTGCTTCAATCACGCCGAGGACGCGCTCGCCATCAAGGAGAGGCACACAAACCAGCGCTTGCGTGTGGAAACCCATAGTTTCATCAACCTGGGTGAAAAAACGAGGGTCTTTGCGCACATCGAGGACAATTGCGGGTTCACGATTATCCGCCACCCATCCGGCGATGCCCTTCCCGGGCGGCAGCTTGTAGCCCTGAAGACGATCACGTGCTTCGCCGCGGACAACAACGAATACCAATTCCTCAGTCTCGTCGTCTCGCAGGAGAAGCGAGCCATCGCGGGTTCCCAGGACTGCCAAAGCGGATCCTAATAGATCATCAAGTACATGAATCAAGTTGGTTTGAGGTCCCATGCGCTGGATTAAATCCTGGATGACGCTTAAGCCGCGCACGGAGGAGCGCAGGATTGTCAGCTCATCTCGTAGTTCTTGATTCTCCTGATTTAGCCGGGAGACCTCTGTTTGAAGAAAGCGTAGGGGATCGCGGGTATCTACCATAATATGTCCTTTAAGTAGATTGATATTAGCACAAGTAGAATGCTCAGGAAAGCTCATTCCTGGACGGATAGTAGCGAAATAAAGCCGCTGTGGATGTCTTGGCGATGGATTAATTAGCGCTGGCGTACACATCAAACATGATATGATGCTCGGCACGCACTCGTCAGAGAGAAAAGAAGGTTCAGGTTTGAGATAGACAACTCAACCACCTGCTGCCGGCAAATAGGCGATGATGTGGAGCGAGGGCGGCTATCACTCTTAGTGAAGAATCAACATGGAGGGAATAACCGGGCGATGAATATCTATTTCTCATGCTCTCTAACTGGAGGGCGGCAGGACGAATCGGTCTACATGACGATTGTGGATCATCTATTGGCGATTGGGCACGACGTGCCCACAGCGCACCTCGCGCATCCGGAGGTGATGGATCTGGAGCGGGTTGTAGACGCTCGAGAAGTCTATGAGCGGGATATGGCCTGGATAGAAGGCTGTGATGCGCTGATTGCGGAGGTGAGCACACCGTCGCACGGGGTGGGGTATGAAATTGCCGTAGCGCTCGAGCGCGAAAAACCGGTGCTGTGCTGTTACCGTGAGGGTGTGAAGGTGTCGAAGATGATCACAGGTAACGACTTAAAAACGCTGACTCTATGCGCCTATCGAGAGACAGAAGACGTGCTGACGGCGATTGGTGATTTTCTACAAACGCTGCCAGACGCGTGAAATGCGCTGAGGGCACGATCGCATCCCCCGAGGAGAACTCGGGGGATTTTGTTTTTGTTTCTCCTCTAAATTGTGTAGGTGACCTGACGAATTTCCGCTGCTAAAAGTCCCTATGAGACGTCCCTATGAATCGTAAAGCCGAATCGATCGTTGTCAGGGGGTGTGGCTCCACGCTGCGCTTCGCGCAGCACTCCGCAGGAGCCATGAGTGCTTTGCGAGGACAGACTACTGCACCCACGCCCCCCTGGGGGAACATATGGTGAAAACATTAAGTTGACCCCAACGACTTCTGTGATGTAGCCGGAAAAAAAGTAATACCG
>DAOUTT010000187.1 GCA_030668545.1 Anaerolineales bacterium
CAGCGAGGAATGCCTATTCCATCTTGCAACAATCGCCCCCGACCTGAGGGGTGGGCAGGCTGTAGGTGAGGAACCTGGATTCACTGTGACCTTTCCGGCTAGAGTAACAAAGGAGTATGATGGATTGACTGCTAAGAATTTAATTAGCGCCCGAAGAAGCGCATTCAACTATTTTGCACCGTTTTCAATTGGGGGAATATTTCAATGACTCAAATTTTAACAAAAGCATCTGCTAGATCCGTTATCCAAGTAAGCGACAGGGCTGTGACTGTTGACGGTGCGCCGTACGACATACTCGCCAACAAAGTCATTATCTTGCTCGCTTTAGATGCCATCGTTTGTATGGCTTACACAGGGCCCGCTTATTTCGGTGGTGTTCGTACAGACCAATGGATTGCACAAGGAATCTCGGGGATGGTATACGAGGGCAGGCCGGAAGCACTGAGAATTGGGATAGGTAGAACAGATATTCAAAGTCCCAACAGATGCAGGGCAATGGGTCTGAAACCGGTTTGATGGTTCTGACACAACAACTTGGACGACATTACCATTGCCATCAGGGAAACCCTCCTGTACGGGGGCGAAGGAAACGGCACCTGACTTATGGAATACACTACGCTTTTTCTAGACCTCGATGACACACTTTACCCACACACAAGTGGCTTATGGGAGGCTGTCGGTGGTCGCATCCAAAGCTACATCGAGATGAAATTGAACCTCTGCGCCGAGGATGCATCCCTGCTACGCGCCCAATATCTCGACCAATTTGGAACCACGCTGAACGGCTTGATGCGCAACCATCAGATCGATCCAATGGAATACTTGGACTACGTCCACGATGTTCCGGTCGAGAACCTCATTCCACCAGACCCTGAACTTCAAACCATGTTGGCCTCAATCACCATTCCCCGGATAATCTTCACAAATGCTTACCTCGACTACGCCATGCGAGTCCTGAAGCAGCTTGGCATCTCAGATCTTATCGACCAGATCATCGACATTCTCGCCTTAGATTTCTCGAATAAACCGGACCCGAAGGCGTATGATCGCGCCCTTACGCTCGCGGGAAATCCAATTTCTGCGAGATGCCTGCTGGTCGATGACCGGTATCCAAATCTTATGGCCGCTGCCGAATTCGGCATGACGACGGTTCTCGTCGGTGATGGAGTCGTTGAAGGAACCGTCGATTACACTATCGAACAGATACACGACCTGACCAAGGCTGTTCCCAGCTTGGTTAGAGAGTAGGAAAGCATTCATGGAGATTAATGGATGGCTGATCGTCATCGCTATTCTGGCCTTCGTAATTCTCATCAATATCGGATTAGCGCTCGGCGCTATACGCAGGATGAAAACCAAGCCAAAAGGGATTTTTCGAGAATCTCTTGGAGAGATGCTCAATCCCTGGAAAAAAGAAGATGAAGCGCTCGACGAATTACGTCAGCGCGTTGATGACTTGAAGAGCAGAGATGGAGGTACTGAGTGAGCAAAACAATAAAAAACAAACTTATCTCTCTCACCGATGCAGCAGCGATGGTCAAACCGAAAGGTTGTCGACTTTCCCTCGGAGGCTTCACACTTTACCGTCGACCAATGGCGTTTTCATTGGCTTTGTTGGATCGATTTCGCAACGAGAACACACCCTCCGACATCACATTAATCAACTTCACATCAAGTGTGGAAAGCGACATACTGGTAGGTGAAAGTATGGTCTCAAAAATCCGTACCTGTTATTTTGGCCTGGAAGTTTTCGGCTTAGCTCCGCATTTCACCTCTGCTGCTGCCGATGGATCGATCCAGATTATTGAAGAGACGGAAGCCAGCCTGGCATTCGGGATCCGGGCAGCAATGGCAGGAGTAGGCTTTATGCCCTCAATCGCCTGGCAAGGGACAGATTTATTACGTTTACGCCCCGACGTAAAAACAATTGAAGACCCCTATTCAGGCGAGGCACTTACCGCTTTTCCAGCAATAAATTGTGACGTCGCTGTGATCCACGCCCTGGAAGCCGACCTTGACGGGAACGCCTGCATAGGAGCTAATCAAGGCGTAGATCGCGAGCTGTCTCTGGTCGCGGACAAGGTCATCATCACCGCCGAAAAAGTAGTCCCGCGCCTTGAGAAGGTAGACATCGTTGGGATTGTAGTTGACGCAGTCGTTGAAACCCCTAGCGGAGCATGGCCCACATCATGTTATCCCTCGTACGCCTTAGACGGTCTAGCCATCCTCGATTATGTGGAACAAATTGGCAGCGAAAGTTATAACCCGCTGCTGGATACGTGGTTGGCCCACCATAATCTGTCCTAATCTCCACGAATGCTTTGCACTCACCTGCAATCATCTGAGTATGTTATCCTTTACCCCATCAAAATAAAGTTGAGGGATCGACAATATGTCATCAAAAGTTAAATTCACGTTAATTGGCCTGTTCATAGGATCACTTTTGTCAGCAAGCATATTCGCAAGCGGTCTGGCGATAGGCATTGTAATCGGCCAGATGATCGGTTACGAATTTCTGCCGGATTGGCTGGAGGATCCTCTCCAAGAATCTTCACTGGTGGTGGAAACAAAGACTTACACTGCAGAACCACCGGAGGGCTCCGACGAGTTATTTGCTCCTTTCTGGGAAGCGTGGGATATCGTACACGAGGAGTTCGTTGACCAGCCTCTTGACGATGTCACCCTCATGAGAGGGGCAATTTCCGGGACTTTGGACGCCCTTGGCGATCCCCACACATCCTACATGGACCCGGTTACCTACCAGCAAGCGAATATCCCTCTCCATGGCTCTTACGAAGGGATCGGAGCCTGGGTGGACACGAATGCGGAATTCCTGACGATCGTATCGCCCATGCCAGGCTCCCCGGCAGAAGAAGCAGGGCTGGAGCCCGGGGACGAGGTGGTCGCCGTCGACGGTGAAGATGTCATCGGCATCGACGCAAACATCGTAATTCGCAGCGTCCTTGGTCCTGCGGGAACGACGGTTCACCTGACCGTCAGGCGTGAGGGAGAACCCGAACTCCTGGAGTTTGAGATTGTCAGAGCGGAGATTCAGGTTCCCAGCGTCGAGAGCGAGATACTCGAAGGAGATATCGGCTATATACAACTCTTCAATTTCTCCAACGACACTTCAGACGATTTGCGGAGCGCGATTCGTGATTTAAACGAGACTGAGTTGAATGGGTTAATTCTCGATTTGAGAGGCAATGGCGGTGGATTCCTGCTCACGGCCATCGAAGTGGCTTCAGAGTTTATTGAAGATGGCGTGATCATGACAGAGAGATTCGGAGACGGAAGTGAAGAGATCTATGAAGCCCTTGGGGATGGTTTGGCGACCGATTTACCTCTCATCATTCTTGTGAACGGCGGATCAGCATCCGCCTCGGAGATTGTAGCGGGTGCAATCCAGGATCATGAGCGCGGCCTGCTCGTGGGCGAGACGACGTTCGGGAAAGGCTCGGTGCAGAATTGGATTGCCCTCACTGGAGAAGAAGGCGCTGTGCGTGTGACTGTCGCTCGTTGGTATACACCAAAGGGGACACAGATCGCCGGGGAGGGATTAGAACCAGATTATGAGGTCTCTTACACAGAAGAGGACTTCGATGCCGGCATCGATCCCCAGCTCCAGAAGGCAATAGAGCTGCTTACAGAATAATTATAAACATGAAGAGGTTGATTTAATGTACTTCGATACAACCTATCTTTGCTTAATGGCTCCAGCGTTCCTGCTGATGATGTTCGCTAAGTGGTGGGTTTCATCAACCTACAAGAAGTGGAGCCGAGTAGAGAATAGCGCCCATATTAGCGGTGCGGGGACCGCCAACCGCTTGATCCAATACGGCGGTTTAAACGAAGTGCGCGTCGAACCCACTGGCGGTAAATTAACCGATCATTATGACCCTCGCAGCAAGACTTTGCACCTTTCTCGCGGTGTGTATGAGCCGGCTTCAGTCTCTGCTATGGCTATCGCCGCCCACGAACTGGGACATGCAATGCAGGATAAAGTGGACTATTTCCCCCTTAAACTGCGATCTGCACTCGTCCCCGTCGTTAATATCGGGTCTTCTCTTGGTTGGATCCTGATCATCGTCGGGTTGATGCTGCAAGTCGTAAATATCTCCTGGCTTGGTGTTGCTGCCTTTGCGACTAGTGCGCTCTTTGCCCTGGCTACGCTGCCCGTTGAGCTTAACGCCTCCTCAAGAGCAAAAGCTCTCCTTGCAGAAACCGGGTTGATCCAGACCCAACAAGATCAGGATGGCGTTAACGCGGTTTTAAGGGCCGCAGCGTTTACATATGTCGCCGCGCTGGCAACAGCACTCCTCCAATTGCTGTATTGGGTAATGAGGATTTCTGGTTCAAGCAGCCGAAGACGCTGATTGCCAAAGTTCGCAGAAAGAATTCAGATTCTTCTCCAAATACGATAAAACTGAGATATGAACGCGTGCAACTTCATATATATAGAAGCTTACGTTGCTGGTCCTAGTTGTCTGAGCCCAAATCGGGGGGCTGTCCGTAAAGGATAGGCTCCGTTTCAATGCGGTAAGTGGGTGTGAAGGCGGGAGATGCTTTTGAATCTCAAGGCCTTTCCAGAACCCGCAAGCAGAGCTTGTGCACTCCAGAATACGGCGTCATGAACGCGCAGCGTCCTTTAACTTGATGTTTTTTTCTCAACTCATAATCAATGACAATGACGAGAAGTGCTCTATACAAATAACTGTCATTTCGAGCGAAGCGAGAAATCCCTATGATGTTGCTCGTGCGAGCTCCATCACTGGATGCAAAGGGCTACCCCCTTACCTAGAATCTCGCACGGCTTATTGTGTCGTTTCAGGGATTTCTCGTCACTTTGTTCCTCGAAATGACACATTGAAGGAATCATTTCAAACTAGGATCAGAAATGCGTTTAAACCTCCCGCAGATTTTTCTATCCTGCGGGAGGTTTTATAAGTACTGAGTCCGGAGGTTCAGCTCCGGGCGGAGAAACGCAACGCAAACCCACCTGTCCACCTAATTAATTTTGCAGGAAAGCCTAACAAATCAAAGCTGTGACCAATAATTAGACCCCTATCTTTTGACGACCCTCCGCTAGAATGCTACAATCCACCTATGTAGGGAAATACCATGTCTGATC
>DAOUTT010000036.1 GCA_030668545.1 Anaerolineales bacterium
ACGCTCGGCGACAAGAAAAAGATCGGGATCGCGTTGGAGCTTCTTCTGAATCTCTTGCGGTGTATCCGACGGTGATAATTGAATGCCCGGGCCTGATGCTTCCCAGAGTAACCGTACTTCTTCGTAATCTTGTTCAAAGAGAAATTCGCGGATTCTCATCCATCCAACTCCAACTAATAAGACTTGTGCGAACCAGAGATGTCTGGTTCGCACATAAAGTTAACCGAGTTCTTCAAAGAAGCAGCAGGAGATGCCTGTGGATAAAGCCAGTTTTACCCCCCCTCAGGTTCGACCAGCGCTTTCCAATCACCATGAATACCGTCTTCGGTCACCCCAAAGTAAACACGGTGTCCTTGGGCTGTCTTTTGGATCAAGTCATAACGCCTTCGGGTTCCGCGCTTCTGCTCCTTCAACACCCCCAGATCGCCTCGCCATGAAACGTTTACACCCTTCAGGTCCTCTGGTAACTTACGAAATTCCGAAATAGCGTAATGCCAGAGCCTCCGCGCAGAACTCTGGGTGACATTCTTGACTACATTTCCATTACGCAAATCACGCATCGTGTAGTACTGGATCCCTTTGCGTTCTTCCGACCCCACGATTTCTACTCCGGTTCGTGGGTGTTGAATACCAGCAAGAGGTTCCTCTGTGACTTCCAGCTTCTCGGGAACCTCCGCTTCTACCCGCTGTTCTCGCTGTTCTCGCTGTCCTCGATGCACCAGGTTCACGATTTCATCGCGGACTGCGAGTCCTGTTTCCGCTTCATCGCGGACGTAGACTTTGTTATCATCGACTGCATAGGGCGGGTCATCACCCGGGGGGATGATCACCCGAATAACCGTTTTCCCACGTGTTTCCATCGTATCCACTTGAACATTGAGGGCAGGGCTGATGCGTTTACTTAACTCCCGCTGGAGTTGATCAACACTGGCCTTTGCCTTTGTCACCCCTACTGGTTCTTTCTTCGCTTCAGCCGGCAAACCGATATAAAGCGTTCCGCCGTTTGAATTTGCGAAGGCACAGACATCAGCGATGACTTTATAAAGTCGACCCGCGCGCACAGTCATGCTTTCATGAAAATCTTGGTTTATACTCGGCCCGTCTTCGCGTGCACGCTGAATAAAATCGTAATCTTCTTCGGCTGCGGGCCAATGTGGGCGCGTGAGTGCGAAGTCATTGCTGATAAACAGTTCTTTCAACGCCTTGAAAGAAACCTCCGGCAGCATTACTTGGGTTGCTCGATCCCCAATGCCGAGGTTCTTCTTATTCTTCGGATCTGTGCGAATTCTGTGGGCATCTGAACCTTGAATGGCGTGCATCCGACGCGGGTATTCTGGCTTTGTTCCGCTAAAAAACGCAGCCGTGGTTCTCCGCCCCTTCAGGCCTAAATCTGTAACCTCCAACGCATGCAGGTGAGAGTCCTGGGTATAGGCAATCTTAGTTTGACCGCCGAATCCATAGCCCCGCATCGCAACCCCATGGGTTGAGTTCGCGTGCGCTGCAATCGCCAATCCTCCCGCTTCATCAATCAGCCGGTAAGCCGTTAGAACATCCGCAGTTGCTCCCACGGTCACTGAGCCGTCGTCAAGCTGTTCAGATGGAATGTTAAGGCTGAGCAAAAGATGCTCAATTTCTCTCACCGATTTCTCGGGGGAAAAAATCCCTAGAATATGAAAACCCAGCGTTGCCGTGAATTCAAACCCGGGAAAAACCGTAACCTTTTGTAATAACCGGCGGTATTCCTGAAGACGATTTCGCTCATCTTCGGTGAGCCTGTTGAGGGATTCCAACATCTCTAACTGCTGGATCTCATCCATCATCTTTCGATAACCGGCCACAGTGTTGTGATCGGTGAAAGCGATGATGTCGAGACCACGTTCTTCACTCCTGTGCAATATATCTAAATAGGTTACATCCGCATCATGATAATCACTCGATGCCGGTGTGTGTAAATGTAAATCCATCAATCGCCATTGCTTGGCTGTATTCTTACTTTTTCTTCTAGCCACGAAATAATATTCTCCAATCGAGGTGATGAAAGAATCGTCCTACTCTCCACCACCAGAAATTTTGTTCTTAATTGTCTCTAAAAGCAGGTCAGGCGAATAGGGTTTCAAGAGAAAGCCATCCGCTCCATTCAACTTACTCTCATCACTCAAATCTACCCCCGAGGTCATAATGATGGGCAGATCGACTAGCAAAGGATTCGATCGAATTTCAGCCAGGATATCCAACCCGTTCCTGTCGGAGAGATTACAGTCCATCAGCACCAGATCTGGTTTTTC
Organism: Anaerolineales bacterium; assembly: GCA_030668545.1. Lineage (GTDB taxonomy): Bacteria > Chloroflexota > Anaerolineae > Anaerolineales > E44-bin32 > E44-bin32. The sequence continues at coordinate 2,286 of DAOUTT010000036.1, forward strand.
ATCGATACAGATACTTGGTAACTCTGCCCAGTCCCTGCTCTCGAAAGCCTCATATCCTTCAAGCTTCATGAGAGTTATCAGGAGCGAGGTTATCGATTCGTCGTCGTCAACAATCAATACTTTCGGCATCAGCGCTCTTTATTCGGGGGTCATTCTCACCTGGCTTGTGGCTTCCCCTTTATGAGCTTTTTCCTTTTGAAGATTTCTCATTAGTTTTTGATTTTGTGGACCGGGCTCCTTTTTTCTGAGAAGCACTGCGACTCTTGCGTTTCTTCTTCGGTTTCAGAGCCGTTTCAATAGCCTCATCAATCGTATCGATGTAAACAAATTCAATATCTTTCCTGACCTCGTCGGGTACGTCTTCTAAATCTAATTCGTTCCTCTTTGGCAGCATTACCGTCTTTAACCCAGCTCGATGGGCTGCCAAAACTTTCTCCTTTACACCTCCAATCGGAAGGATCTTTCCGCGCAGTGTGACTTCCCCGGTCATCCCAACTTCCGACCGAACCGGACGTCCGGTAGCCAGAGATGTCAGAGCCACAGCCATCGTCACACCTGCAGATGGACCATCCTTGGGTTGCGCCCCCGAAGGGACATGCAAGTGGATATCATGCTCACTCCAGAATTCATCTTCAATGGAGTATCTAGTGGAAACAGAGCGAACGTAAGAGAGTGCAGCCTGGGCTGACTCCTGCATGATTTGGCCAAGCGACCCCGTTAACTGGAATTTCCTACCGCCAGGCATTGCCGTCGCCTCGATGAACAGCACATCGCCACCAGCCATCGTGTAGGCCAGGCCAGTTGCCACTCCAGGGATTGAGGTTCTTTCGACGAGTTCCTCAGTCCCGAAAAAGCGCGGTTTCTTCAGGAATTCACGCACGCGCGGTCCGGTGATCTTCAACTTCTTTGCTTTCCCCTCAGCAATCCTGGTTGCTACTCCTCGGCAAATGCGACCGATTTCACGCTCGAGATTGCGCACGCCTGCTTCACGGGTGTGTGATCGGATGATCGTACGCAGAGCTGCATCGGTGAAGCTTATTTCACTCTTCTTAAGACCATTCTCTCGGATCTGCCGGGGAATCAGATAGCCTTTGGCAATTGTGATCTTCTCGCTCTCTGTGTAACCAGAGATGCGGATGACTTCCATTCGATCAAGTAGAGGCGCAGGGATCGTCTCAAGCCAGTTCGCTGTTGTGATGAACATCACCTGCGAGAGATCATATGCGACTTCAAGGTAATGGTCACGAAATTCTCGATTTTGCTCCGGATCGAGGACCTCAAGCAATGCTGATGCAGGATCTCCGCGGAAATCGCGCCCCATTTTATCGATCTCGTCGAGCATGAAAACGGGATTGTGCGATTCCGCGCGACGCAGTGCTTGAAGGATGCGCCCGGGCATTGCGCCGATGTACGTTCGCCGATGCCCGCGTATCTCGGCTTCATCGTGAACACCCCCAAGCGAAATGCGGATGAATTTTCGGCCCATCGCTCGAGCGATGGATCGTCCAAGTGATGTTTTCCCCACACCCGGAGGGCCCACAAAACAAAGGATCACACCCTCTCTCTCACGGCGGATTTCGTCGATCGCCTCGCCGCCAATCGTATCGCCTCGTTCAAGTTTCAATTTTCGAACTGCAAGGTATTCCAGGATGCGTTCTTTAATATCGATGAGCCCAAAATGATCCTCATCGAGAACCTCACGTGCATGCTTCAGATCGAGGTTATCTTGAGTGACGTCATCCCATGGAACGGTGGTTAACCAATCGAGGTAAGTCCTGATCACACCATATTCAGCCGCGGCTGTTGGCAGCTTCGCAAGCCGTTCGAGCTCTCGCCGGGCTTGCTTCTCAGCTTCCTCCGGCATATTTGCTGTCGCGATTCGCTTGCGGAATTCCTCAATTTCTACCGTTTGCTCATCGCCTTCGCCCAGTTCACGCTGAATCGCTTTTAACTGCTCACGCAGGAAATATTCACGCTGTACTTTTTCGATCTCGGTCCGTGCTTCCTGCTGAATTTGCTGTCCAAGAGAAAGCACCTCGACCTCACGGCTGAGGAGGTTGGTGAGGATTTGCAGCTTCTCAATCGTCGATTCCACCTCGAGGATGCGCTGCCCATCATTCAGGTCCATTCGCTGGTAATTCGCAATCGTGTACGCGACTTGAAGCGGATCTTCAAGAAGCTGGACACCCCCGACGATTTCACGCGGGAGTGAGGGGCCGATCTCTGAAATCTGCTGGAAAAGGTCTTTCGCTGCCCGGACCTGCGCCTCTATTTCAACACTCTCTTCCACCTTTTCGGGTCGGAGGTAGATCCGCGCAACGAGGTAAGGTTCATGGCTGGTGAAAGCTCCCAACTCGAAACGAGCTATTCCCCTCGCGATCAAACGAATAGTCCCATCCGGTGCCCTGAAGAGCCTCTGTATCGACGCGACTGTGCCGAACGAATACAAATCTTCAGGTCCGGGCATCTCCAACTCAGGATTCCGAGAAGCGACAAGCCCAATCAAGCGATGGTTGGCGGAGACATCATCAATTAACTTGATCGAGCGCGCCTGCCCAATCGTTAACGGCATCGCAGTGTGTGGATAAACAACAATCCCTCGAAGGGGCAAAATCGGGAGATCTTCCGGGATCTGCAATTCCTCAGGTCCCTGACTCTTGACTTCCTGCGGCTCCCCCTCAATTACTCCGTCGTGAACTGGGATCTGTGATGAGAAATTGTGCATACTTTCCTCAGCGTCAATGGATTCCAATGAATAAATAAGCTCTTCTAAGTTAATTATGATACCCCCTTGCTTTCTCTCTTCTCGGATGTCCTTGATATCAAATTTCCCGGCATCACTTGATATCGATCTCACGGGGGGTTGCTTTGGGGAGAACGACCTTTAAAAAACCATCGCTGTATGTTGCTTCGATCTTGTCAGAATCAACCCGCAATGGAACTTTAACCTCGGAAGCGAATTCGCCGTAATCGATTTCCATCTGGTGATAGGTTTTACATATGTTTTTATCTGGGCGGGTCCCGCGGATAGATAAGATCTGACGCTCAAAGATTACAGATATGTTCAAACCACGCATACCGGCAATCTCAACAACCACGACAATCTCATCATCTGTTTCCAGAACATCGGTAGGGGGACGCCAAGCATGGGATCGCCGTACAACACGCCAACCCAAACCTTCTAAGGCCTGTTGATCCCAGGCGTCACTCTCACCCGACATCTTCATTACCCATTGTTTTGAATCGTACTCCTTATTCATGATTCGCACACCTCTCGGAGCGTCTGCAACCGAACATAAATCATTCTACCACAGCGGTACACCGTCAAAGAAACACCGATATTGCGACCGTCACCAGTCTGCGAGAGATCGTTCACACCGTATTAAACCCCTTCCAGCGTTCCGAAAAGCAATTCTCCATACCTAAGTGAGGTCCAACTGTATTAACCTATTGGGTTGGAATCCTCAGCAACTTAAAGTACAATTTCATGAAGACGAAAATCGATTAGTTGCACTTTAGTGCCGCGTCGGAGGGTACTATGGACCACACAGAGATTCTCGGGTCCGTCGAGTTATTTGAAGGCATCACTCCTGCCGAGCTGCAGGCTATTTCCCAAATATGCAAAGCAATCACATTTAAAAACGGCGATGTCATCACGCAACAGGGCGAAACTGGAGAGGATCTCTTCATTGTCCTTGATGGATTCGTTGAAGTTCTCCACAGTGGAACTGCGCCGGAAGAATCGCCCCGCACCATCGTCCACCTGGGCAAAGGTCAGATATTCGGTGAGATGGCACTGGTAGACCATGGCCCTCGCTCGGCAACGGTGCGAGCGGCTTCCGATCCGACGAAGGTGCTTATGCTCCATTGTGCTGACTTCGAGCAAGAATGTGAGAAAAACCACCACCTGGGGTACGTTGTCATGCGCAACATCGCGGCTGACCTATCCTTCAAACTCCGTCATCGCCACTTTGCCGACCGCTGAGGTGTAGATATGCCCGCAATCTACAAAGTGAGTTACGTCGTTTCGGGAGAAGATCATCCAGGAGCGATTCTAAACAGCGAGACATCACCACACCAAGGAGATGTGATCTCGCTTGGTTCAAGCGATTTCGAGGTAATTGAAGTAATCGATCTCATTCCCCCTCGTGGAGATTTCCATTATCTTCACGCGACTCTCGTGCGGACGACTGAAAAAGCCTGAACCCCCTCTCAGGATTTTGGTCAGAATTCAATCTTCATGAAATCCTCGGCCAGGCGGATATCCCCAGAGAAAGTACTCCTCGCCTCTTCCACCAACTTAGCCACATCAGAATCACCCACAGGGTAGTGAATCAGAACTAAGCTCTCCACTTCCGCATCGCGGGCTGTTGCCCCTGCCTGAGCGGCTGATGAGTGACCGACGCTTTCACCAGTGGCTTCATGAATAAGCACACCTGCCCCCTGGGCGAGATCAATAAGCGCCTGACAAGGCTCAGTATCGCATGAATATGCGATTACCCTCCCAGTTGACTTAGCCTCAACTCGTAAGCCGATCGTCGGAATTACATGACAAACTGGTGAGGAGTAGATTGTCACCTCACCTTGTTCGAGGACCCGCACTCGCTCACTCTCCGGAAGGCGATGAAACGCCACCGGGAAGAAACCCGGCCAATCGCCCCATTGGTAAAAGCCCATTAAGTCCTCGACCCTCTTTAAACAATGATGCAGCCCAAATATCCGTAAAGCCTTGCGCCGCCCCTCAAGCCACATGCTCATGAGAAGCAGAGGCAAGCCGCTAACATGATCTGGATGGAAATGCGTCAGGATAATATCCGTGATATCCCCCATTGGGATTCCCACTCGCTCGAGTCGCAGCATAGGCGCGGTGCCACAATCGATCAATACAGCACCGTCCCCTGTTTGGATAATCATATGCGAATTATCATGCTCAAGATCAGGGATTGCTGCAGCAGAACCGAGGATGATTAATTCAGGCATAGTTTATGATCCAGAAAGCAGCCATACAGCGATGCGCGGGGTTATAAACACCTCGAGAAACGCTGCGGCAATAAGGAGTGGTAGGACAATTCCGATCGATATTCTTGCCCATTCTGCAAGCGAATTTGTCCACCCCTCTCCTAACGAACTTCCCTTAGGAAGGCTAATTGCAGCCATTCCCAACTGCAAGATCGCCGCACCGGCGAGGATCGCAGCTGGAATCTCAAGAATCGCGTGCGGCAACACAAGCGCGGTTATGTACTGGGATGCACTCAGCCCGGCCTGCGTCAAGGATCCCGCAAAGTAACCTATTATCGCCAGGGGTACCATCAGGAGAATTTCCGCCAGGACACCGAATGTAAAAACACCAAAAATAGTCGCCAAGGTGAGCGCTCGAATGTTCGCCCAGAGGATCTTGACCACCCCGCTGGGCGTAAGCATCCCAAATTCACGCAAGATCTCTAGCCAATCCTTATCGAACGCATTAACTTGAAAAATCTCAGCTGGCAGTCTAAACACATCTGCCAGTTTATAACCCAAAATGAAGCCTGCCAAGAGAATAGCTGAAGTTATAAGTATTGGGAACCTAATGTGCTTTAATGATTTCGAGAATAATCCACCATACCATTCCAGGGGATTCCGGGCACCAGAGAGAAACGATGACCAGAAGCGCCTAGATGCCCCTCGCAGATCAAGCACATCAAACTCGCGGGCAAGAAGCTCCTCACGATTGAAGAGTCGCAGTCCCATCCGCGTCAGGACAATCGCGATGAGCATCAAGGCGAGCACGATCCACCACAGAATATGATAGCGCCCCCAGAACATGATCATGCTTTCACCCATGATCAGCATAGCCACTGGAATGATAATAAAGGAAGCCAATAAGTTCGCAGCACGCACAGAGGTGGTCAATGACGAGATCACGACCGCGCCGCTGACCATTACCATCGCTTGGATTGTGGTTAGCGAAAGGATCTGTATCAACAACTGAGCTGAAGGGACCCACTGAACTTTAACCAATAATCCGATTAAATAGACGGTAATGCCCAAGTATGCCGCCGCGAGCGGAGGGACAAGCGAGGCTGCTGTCTTCCCCAGGTAGAGCTGGCCATCGGACAGAGGAGTCGCCAGAAGCGGCTCTAAAGTTTGTCTTTCGCGCTCTCCAGCGAAGCTCTCCAAAGCGATAACGATTGAAATCGAGATTGGGAAAAAACCGACAACCATTAACAGGAAAGGGATCAGGCGTTCGCCAATGATCGGCGCACCGTAGCGGCCTACAAAGTCCACCGCCTGACTGGCTGTGAAATTCATCAGTAATGGGAAGAACAAAGTCAGCAGAAGAATCGGCGCTAGAACTCGCCAATCCCGAAACTGATCTCTAATCTCCCGGCGCGCGACGATCCACGCACCACTGAACAGAGTAGTAGGGGTCGAAGCCTCAGTGGCCATCAACCATCCCCTCTTGCGAGTCATCCTCGCTCACCACCTGCAGGTAAACCTCCTCCAGGCTCCGCTCGACCCTGGAGAGTGTAACCACAGGAATTCCGGCTTTCGCCAACGAACTCAGGGTTTTCGGGTTGACTACATCTGGTTGCGAAGTGCTGTATTGAACCCAATTATCCCCTGACGCTATTTCTACGATCCCATCTGGAAGATGCTCGAGCGCTCCGTCCACAGAACACGCCAATCGCAGCTCCATAACCGGATCGCCGACCATTTTCCGTTTGAGATCAGCCGGGGGATCATTAGCAATGATCTTTCCTCTGCGGATGATCGCGATTCTATCTGCGAGAGCCTCCGCCTCAAACAGGTTATGGGTGCACACGATGATCGCTCGATCGTTTGACCTCATTTCGGCAATACTGCTGCGGACATGGTGCGCACTCTCTGGATCCATCGCTGAAGTCGGTTCATCTAAAAGCAAAATCTGCGGTTCATGCAGTAAAGCTCGCACGAGTGCTAATTTCTGTCGCATCCCTTTTGAATATTGGCCAAGGCGGAGCTCTGCAGATTCCAGCAGCTTATACTCACCCAGGAGTGTGCGGGTCCTCTGCCGAATCGTGGAAGAATCTATGCCGTAGACACTCCCAAAGAAATCGAGGTATTCAGCGGCGCGCATTCTCGTATATAGACCGTGTTGTTCCGTCAGCAAGCCCACAACACTGCGCACAGCCTCTTGTTCCTGAGTGATGTCATATCCGGCGATTTTGGCGCTGCCGCGTGTCGGCTTCAGGATCGAGGCCAGCATCCGGATCGTCGTTGTTTTTCCTGCTCCGTTCGGTCCTAACAACGCGAGTATCTCTCCCGGCTTTACATGGAGCGACACATCATCCACTGCCGTGAAGGTCCCAAACATTTTACAGAGGGAATTGGCTTCGATACTACTCATCACTTTACTCGGCGCATTATAGCAAGATCTTCCACAAACCTTCAATCATCCTTCCGTCCCAAACAAAACTAGGCTATCTCAATAGCCTCCTGATTATAAAGCGTTGAGGAAGCTCTGCTTCCGGTTGCAAGCGCAATCTGCGCTCTGAGGTTTGCGCATATGGACGAATAGATCAACAATTGTAGCGGTGATGAATCGCGATTTCTTTTCTTCCCCCTAAATCCCCCAAAGGGGGACGTGGGTGCAGTAGTCTGCCCCCACACATCCCGACAACGATCAATCCGGCTCTACGTTTCGAAGGGACGTCTCTAAGCAACATTTAGCAGCGCTTGTGGGATGTGCATTGTGGTTGTTCCGGCGCTGGAGATGGATAGTTGGTATTTATCGGATCAGGAAGCTCTGCTTCCGGTCGCAGGCTGCGCCTGCGCATGGAGGTTAGCGTTTTAGCCTGAAGGGGGCTTATTAGATTCGCCCCTTGATGAATTCTCAGGAGCGGTGTGGACAGCAGGCTCTTCCCACAAATCAAATATTAAGCCGTACTCCCCTGGCGATGGCGCAGAAAGATAACCAAACCACTGGCGATGGCGATAAGAAGCATAAATCCTTGATTGAAATTGATCCCAAAAAGTGGAACATAGTCCAATCGAATAAACTCCAGCAGGAGCCGACCAAGCGGATACGTGATCAAATACACCAGGAAGAGATCTCCGGATTTCAAACGATCGCCGAATCGACGCCATATCCAAAGGAGAAAGAACATATTGAGTAGATTCCAGATGGACTCATACAGGAAGAGCGGATGGAAATATTCAAAAGCCGCATATTCCCGAATGCGATTCTGGGGCGCGATATAAATCCCCCAAGGAAGATCGGTTGGGGGGCCATAAAGCTCCTGGTTGATGTAATTGCCCCAGCGGCCAATGGCCTGGGCTAAAGCAATTCCAGGGGCGGCGGCGTCGAGCAGAATCCCCATCTTTATCTTATTGCGCCTGCAAAAGATATACATGCCCAGAACCCCGCCGATGATCGCCCCGGGCATGGCTAATCCCCCTTCCCACGTAGTGAGGATCATTAACGGGTTCTGCAAATAATCCGCAGTTGTGATCCCGGAATAACGCGATGGCGTTAATACATGGTAAAGACGCGCCCCGATGACGCCAAAGATCAGCACCCATGTCAGAGCATCCCAGACAATCTCGGGGTCCTCTCCCATCTGACGGAGCATCCAACGGGCGATGTACGTGGCCATGACTACCCCGAACATGATGATCATGCCGTAGTAACGAAGATATAGGAATCCGAGATGGATTCCGTATTGATCGAAGGACATTGGTTTATCCTTTACGTGCTTGCCGGCGGACGCTGATAATTCGCTGAAGAGCGGTTATATTTGCGAGAATTGCGATTATTGAT